>JAKDKI010000043.1 GCA_030453435.1 Kocuria sp. | reverse complement strand
TGCGGTGGGCGATGAGGCCTTGGTCAAGCGCTACGACTCGCTGCGCAATGCTCGCGGGGGTGGTCGAATCGCCGTGGCTCGATTCGACCGGGACACCTGCGGGGCGTGTGGCACGCACATGAGCCCCGGGGACGCTCAGACCATCGCGAACACTCCCGCGGCAAGCATTCCCACGTGCATCGAATGCTCCGCAATGCTGGTTCGGTGAGCCTGTTCAATCCGGTGTGAATTAGGTGACCGGCCCGGCGCGATAGAATGGACGCTGGACAGGCGGGCCGGGTGACCGCGCGGCGCTCCGTTGGGAGCGTCTCGAGGAAAGTCCGGGCTCCGTAGAGCTGGATGGTGGGTAACGCCCACTCGGGGAAACCCGCAGGACAGTGCCACAGAAAATAGACCGCCCGCCTCGAGCGGGTCAGGGTGAAAAGGTGGTGTAAGAGACCACCAGCGTGCCGGGTGACCGGTGCGGCTTGGTAAACCCCATCCGGAGCAAGGCCATGCAGGGTGCGTTGGAGGGCTGCTCGTCCGAGTGCCCGGGTAGGCTGCTTGAGCCGTGCGGCAACGTACGGCCTAGATGGATGGTCACCACCGCGGTTCGGGTAACCGGCCGCGACACAGAACCCGGCTCATAGGCCCGCCTGTCCCTCCACTAGACTTCTGGGGTGCTGATTTTGCTGCCCCCGTCCGAGTCCAAGACCGCTCCCGTCAGCGGTGACCCCGTATCTTTCGACACGCTGAGCTTCCCCGGTCTCACCCAGGACCGCGAGCATTTGGCGGCCACACTGGCTCGTGTGAGCGGGCAGAAGAACGCGCGTTCGGTACTGGGGATCGGGGAGTCCTTGGCCGCCGACGTCGCTCGCAACCGTGAGCTTCTCACCGCACCCTCCGGACCGGCGCTGTCCGTGTACACCGGGGTTCTCTACGACGCGCTCGACGCTGATTCACTGGCCGGGCCCGCCCGTGAGGTTGCGGAACGATCACTCGTAGTGATTTCTGCGCTGTGGGGAGCAGTGCAACCCACCGACTACATTCCTGCGTATCGACTGTCGATGGGCACTGATCTACCCCGGCACGGGAAGCTCAACACGTGGTGGAAGCCTCGTCTCACGCCTGTGCTGGATGAGGCCGCTGCGGAGCATCTGGTCGTTGACTGCAGATCAGCTGCCTACGCCGCCGCGTGGAAAGCCCCGGCCGAGAGAACCATTGCCGTGCGCGTGGAACAGCTCAATGCCGCTGGCAAACGCTCGGTGGTTTCGCACAATGCCAAGCACACGCGGGGTCTGGTGGCCCGGTTCTTATGTGAGTTCGAGGCTGAACACGGTGCGTTCGAGACGGTTCACGCCGTTCGGGATGCGCTCAGCACGCGCTGGACGGTCGAATTGGTAGAACCCACCGCGCGGAAAGCCGGCACTCTCACCGTGGTACTGGATCCGCCCACCGCGTGAGCGCTACGGCCTCCTGCAGCTCGAACCCCTTCGACCCGGGGCCAGCGGCAGGGTGGCCCACCTGCCCGACGTGTAGGAACTCAGTGTCCGAACGGGTCTTCGTCCTCGCCGGGCATCCACGTGGAGTCAGTGGACCAGGCTTCGTTCTTAATGGCTTTCTTGGCTTTCTTGCCCCACTTGGTGTTGAGGCGGTCCACATAGAGCTTGCCGTCCAAGTGGTCGTATTCGTGCTGCATCACTCGAGCGAACCAGCCATTGGCCTCGAACGCAACCGGATCGCCGTTCTCGTCCTGGCCGGCAATTCGGACCCAGTCGGCACGCTTGAGCGGCCATGACTGGCCGGGTACGGAGAGGCATCCTTCGGCTTCTTCATCCGGATCGGGAGCAACCTCGGAGATCTTGCCGGGGGTCAGCACCGGATTGACCAGAACGCCTCGCGGTGCCACGCCGTCCTCGTTCTCGAACACGTAGGTGAAAATCCGCAGACCCACCCCGATTTGCGGGGCGGCGAGGCCCACGCCATGAGCGGCGTCCATGGTCTCGTACATATCGGCGATCAACGCGCGCAGTTGGTCGTCGAATTCGGCGACCTTCGCCGCGGGACGATGCAGCACAGGGTTCCCGGTAATGACGATGGGGCGAATGGCCATGCTGAAGTTCCTCACGCGGTGCTGTTGGGCTGGTTGGTCCGCAGGCAAATATATCGCGTGGGGGGCCGCGTCGAAGGGACCCCATATGTGGGGCTAACATTAAGCCTGCTGAATATCTCCCCCTCAGGGGTGTGGTGCGATATTCGGCCACTAGTATGAACTGTCCGATGGGCCAAAATTATCTACTTCGAGGGGGCATGTCCGAGTGAGGGTTGCGTCAGCACCGCACGGTCACGTGTATATCCAGCACCTGGCGGACCCGGCCAACTCGGACGGCGTATCTCGGTTACCCGATCCCACTCCCGAACGTTCCGTTCCCGGCGCGCCCTGGTGGCCACTGGTCATGTTGGACGTGGACTGGATCAACGACCACGCCCAGGACTTCGACGTCTTCCATCTCCACTTCGGGTTCGACGCCGTGGCCCCGGCGGAACTCGAACGCATCGCGGCCGCGCTGCACGCCAACGGCAAACCCCTGGTGTACACGGTCCACGACCTGCGCAATCCGCACCAAACAGACCCCTCGATCCAGGACGCTGCCCTCGATGTGCTGATTCCCGCCGCGGACCAGCTCATCACCTTGACCCGGGGCGCGGCGGAAGAAATTCAACGCCGCTGGGATCGCCAATCCACGGTGGTCCCGCACCCGCACGTGGTTCCCCTTGACGTTTTAGACCGTCCGCGGGAGCAGCACGAGAACCTGACGGTCGGAATGCACCTCAAGAGCATGCGCACCAACATGAACCCGCTGCCGGTGCTGCGTGCCCTGCTGGACGAGATTCACGGCCGTCGGATCAATCTGCTCGTGGATGTTCACACTGATGTGGTCACCCCCGGGATGACCCACTACAGCCAGGAAGTCTCCGAGCTACTGGCCAGCGTTCAAGACCGGGCGGAAGTGCGCGTCCACGTTCATGACTTCTACACGAACGATGAACTGTGGGATTATATAGCGGGGCTGGACCTGTCTGTATTGGCCTACAGGTTCGGAACCCATTCCGGGTGGCTTGAGGCCTGCTATGACCTGGGCACTCGCGTCTTGGCTCCGTCGGTGGGCTACTACCACCAACAGCATCCAGGAGTCCTGAGCTTTGACTGGGATGACCAGGGGCAGCCCGTGGCAGGCCAGATTGCCGCGGTCCTGGACGAGCTCGACACACTGGGGCCCTGGCGTGCGACGGGTGAGGAACGCATCGAGCAGCGGCGGGACATTGCCGCCACCCACGCAGAAATCTATCGAGCAGCACTGGCGGGGAGGCCTTCATGAAAATTGCTTTGCTCGCCCATGATCGCTTCCCGATCGCGGCGCCCTTTGCCGGTGGGCTCGAATCATTCACGTGGTACTTGGCCAAGGGCTTGCGCGAACGCGGTATCGAAGTGGTGGTTTTCGCCGCGCCCGGCAGCGATCCGGCACTGGACGTTGAAGAACTGGCCGTGGAACCCGTTTCGCTCAGTGAACAGGCTCGCAACGATGTCTCTATGCCGCCGGAAGGCCAAGTGCGGGAGACGATTTCTTACCTGCAGGTGATGACCTCTTTGGCGCAGCGTGACGATATCGACGTGGTGCACAACAACTCGCTCCACTATCTCCCCATTGCCATGGCGCGATCGCTCAAGCAGCCCGTGGTCACCACCCTTCACACTCCCAACACACCGTGGATGGAACCGGCCCTGCGGCTGAGCCCGGGGGTGAAAACCGCTGCGGTTAGTTCATCGATCGCCCACATGTGGCGCGATGTCACCTCAGCGCGGGTGATCCCCAACGGTGTGGACCTGGACCGTTGGTCCTTGGGCCCCGGAGGAGATTCCCTGGTGTGGTCCGGTCGGATCGTTCCGGAGAAGGCACCCCACCTTGCCGCTCTCATCGCCCGAGAGGCGGGGTGGAAGCTGCGCATCGCCGGGCCGCTTTCCCATCAGGAGTACTTCGAGACCCAGTTGAAACCGCTGTTGTCGGATGACATCACCTACGCCGGCCACCTGGAACCGGACGAGTTGCACCATTTGGTGTCCCACAGCGCCGCCTGCCTGGTGACCCCGCAATGGGAGGAGCCGTACGGCTTGGTGGCTGCGGAGAGCATGGCGTGCGGAACTCCCGTACTGGCCATTGCCCGCGGTGGTCTGGCAGAAGTCGTGCGGGCCCCCGGTGGGGTTTCCGTCCTCCCCGAGGCCACCGACGAGTTGACGGTCGCGGCAGCGGTACATGCGTTGGACAGCGTCGTAGCCATGGACCGCGTCACGGTGCGTGACCACGCGCGGTCCTGCTGTTCACTGGACGCCACCATTGACCAGTACGTGGACCTGTATGGCGAGCTGGTCGCCCCATGATTGGGTACTACATCCACCATCAAGGACTCGGCCACCGGACTCGAGCTCTGGGTATCACGAGAGAGTTGAATGTCCCAGTGATCGGGTTCAGCTCGTTGGAGGCCCCCGCGGGCTGGCCGGGCCAGTGGTGCCACCTGCCTTTGGACGTGCCGCAACATCCCGTGGACCCAACAGCCAACGGAGTATTGCACTGGGCACCCCTTGATCACCCCGGTTACCGCGAGCGCATGCGCATGATGGCCGAGTATTTGGGGTCGCAGCTCTCGGTGATGATCACGGACACTTCTGCCGAGGTGACACTGTTGTCCCGCCTGTTCGGTGTTCGCACGGTGGTCATGGCCATGCGCGGTAATCGCACGGACCGTACGCACCGGGATGCTTATGATTCCGCCTCGCTGATCGTGACACCGTGGACTGCGGAGTCCGCCGAGCCGTACTGGCCGCGCGCGTGGACGGACAAAACGGTCTATGCGGGGGCCATTTCCCGTTTTGATCACCTCGCCGCCTCACCCGCGTCGATCGCCGCCGACGCCGCGGGAGCAAGTTCCTCGCGTAAGGTCCTGGTCTTGTGGGGAGGCGGGGGCACCGAGGTCACCGAGCACGACATCCACAGAGCCCGGCTGGCCACCCCCGCATGGGAGTGGACCGTTCGGAGCCCCCGTAACCCTTCCCCCGATCTGTGGGCCGAGCTCCAGGCCGCGGACGTGGTGGTCACACACGCGGGAAACAACGCGGTGGCCGAACTGTCCGCCGCTGCACGTCCCGCTGTGGTCATTGCCCAGGCGCGACCGTTCGACGAACAACACGCGACAGCTCGCGCGCTCCGTAACGCAGGCGTGTGCACAGCACTCGAGAATTGGCCGGAACCGAGTGACTGGCCCGCTCTTCTGGATACCGCATTGGCACAGGGGAGCTCAGGGTGGTCCCGCTGGCGCTACGGGGACGGCGCTCGCCGTGCGGCGCAGGCCATCGAGCAACTGAATAACGGAGCATTAACATGCGAACCGCGCTGATCACGATCGTCAGTGGACGCCATGAACACCTGCGCCGGCAGCTGGAGTGGGTCTCCCGGCTGGACCCCCAGCCCCACGCGCACGTGGTGGTGAGCATGGGTGACGCTCAGATCACAGACCTGGTGGCGGCCCACGGGACCCAACGCGGCGTCGTCGTCGTGATGGATCCCGCCGACGAACTGCCCTTGGCGTCCGCGCGCAACCTGGGTGTTGCCACGGCGAGCGATCTGGGTGCGGACGCCGTGGTGCTACTGGACGTGGACTGCCTTCCCGACAGTGAGCTGATCGGCGATTACGATCGCGCACTGGCTCGTCTTGGCTCCGAGACGGCCGTGATCAGCGGCCGGGTCAAGTACCTGCCCGACGGCATGACCGACGCCGACTACACATCGGATCGCGTGTCTGAATGGGGGCGAGATCACCCAGCACGGATCATTCCCGAGGGCATCGAACTGGAGAAAGCGGATCCTCGCATGCTGTGGTCGCTCAATATCGCGGCCACCGTAAAGAGTTGGAACCGGATCGGGGGATTCGACGAGACGTACGTGGGGTACGGGGGAGAAGACACCGATTTCGGACAGCGGCTCGCCGCGGCGGGAGGGAGCATGCGGTGGACCGGGTTGGCCTGCGCCTACCACCAGTACCACCCGACCGTGACACCCCCGGTTCAGCACGCTGTGTCCATTGCCCGTAACGCCAATCTCTTCCGTGCGAAGTGGGGTTTCGACCCGATGGAAGGGTGGCTGAACCAAATGCTCGAGTCAGGCCATCTCCGGCGTGAAGCCGACCAGTGGCGCGCCACCGAGCGAGCGCGATAGCACTCCGGGGCCAACTGCTACTAAAGTCATGGGTGTGAATGATCAGCAAGCTCCCATTACGCTCGCCCTTGTAAATGACTACCCGGTGGTCATCGAGGGTCTTGCACGGATGCTCGCGAATCATGAACGGCTCACCGTTAACGATCTGTCCTCGGGAGAGCCGCCCAACCGCGAAGTGGACCTGGTGCTGTACGACGCGTTCGCGGCAAAAGACCGTGGCAAGTACGACGTGATTCGTTTGCTCGAGGACACCCAGAACCGAAAACTGGTCATTTACACCTGGAACGTGGCCGAAGATCAGGTGCAGAAGGCCCTCGATCTTGGTATCCACGGTTTCCTGTCGAAAGAGCTCACGGCAGATCAGCTGACGGACGCCCTGGTCCGGATTCACGAGGGCGAGCGCTTGGTATTGCCCGAACCCGTGAGCGAAGAAAGCAACATGGCGGACTGGCCCGGGCGACACGCCGGATTGTCGCCGCGCGAATCAGAGGTCGTAGCGCTCATCACCCAGGGCGCGACCAACGACGAAATCGCCCGCACCTGCTATCTGAGTATTAATTCCGTCAAGTCATATATCCGTTCCGCCTACCGCAAAATGGGCGTGGAGCGGCGTGCTCAAGCCGTCCTGTGGGGCGTGCAGAACGGGATGGAACCCAAGGTTTCACGGTCCTGACTTCACCCTTCGGGTGGTGGCGGCACTCAGTTTGACGGGGCAGAATAGTCATATGACTGATCAATTTGCCGCAGACAAAGCCGCCCGCGAACTCGCCGGGAAAGAAGGCGGATTCCCCACCCAGGAACAGGCCCCTCCCGGCCTGACCACTGACATGAATCCGGTGCCGGACCACGGTGAAGAGAGCTGGATCGGGCGCGGCCGCCTCGAGGGTATGAAGGCCCTGATCACCGGTGGTGACTCCGGTATCGGTCGTGCGGTCGCCATTGCTTACGCCCGCGAAGGCGCCGATGTGGCCATCAACTACCTGGCCGAGGAAGAGTCTGACGCTCAGGACACCAAGCAGTGGATCGAGAAGGCCGGTCGAAAGGCCGTCCTGCTGCCCGCCGACTTGCGCGACGAGCAGACCGCACGCGGAGTTGTCGACGAAGCCGCCGCCCAGCTGGGCGGCCTGGACGTTGTGGTCAATAACGCCGGTTTCCAGTGGGCCCGCCGCGAGGGTGGACTTCAGGGGCTGAAGACCGAGGAAATGGACCGCGTGTTCAAGACCAACCTGTACGCACTGTTCTGGGTTTCCCAGCAGGCACTGAAGTACCTGGGCGACGGTTCCAGCATCATCAACGTCAGCTCCATCCAGGCGTACGACCCGTCCGAGAACTTGATTGACTACGCCTCGACCAAGGCCGCGATCAACAACTTCACGGTCAACTTGGCCAACGAGATCGGTGAGAAGGGCATTCGCGTCAACGCTGTTGCCCCCGGCCCCATCTGGACCCCGTTGCAGCCCGCGACCAAGGCCGGCGAATCCATGCCTGCTTTCGGCGGCGACACTGCGCTGGGCCGCGCCGGACAGCCCTCCGAATTGGCGGGTGCCTTCGTGTTCCTGGCCAGCCCGGCAGAGGCCTCCTACGTTTCCGGCACCGTCATCGGTGTCACCGGAGGTAAGCCGGTCTTCTAACCGCGGGCCCTTCCGATCCGTCGTTCACCCCGCGGACACTTTCACGCTCTACCGTGCGATCACGGCCGTCCCTCGAAGGCGGCCGTGATCGCATTTTCATGAACGGGAGTAACGCGACCGATGACCGACACAGGTGCCATGCAACGACGACTTGGACTGGGCGACGCAGTCGCCATCGGTCTGGGATCCATGATCGGCGCCGGAGTGTTTGCGGCGTTCGCCCCGGCGGCTGCGGCAGCGGGTTCGGGTTTACTCATCGGTCTGGCAATCGCCGCGGTCGTGGCCTATTGCAATGCCACCTCGTCCGCGCAGCTCGCCGCGCAGTACCCAACCTCCGGCGGCACCTACGTGTACGGACGCGAGCAACTCGGTCCGTGGTCCGGATTCATGGCCGGGTGGTGTTTCGTGATCGGTAAGACCGCCAGCTGCGCGGCCATGGCCCTCACCTTCGCCGCATATGCGGCCCCTGCCGGATGGGAGCGGCCTGTGGCCGCGCTCGCGGTGGCCGCCTTAGTTGCGGTCAACTACTTCGGTGTCACGCGCACCGCAGGACTCACCAAGATCATCGTGTCGGTCGTGCTCGTGGTCCTCGTGCTCGTGATGGTCGCCGGGTTGGTTTCTGGTGAGGTAGATTCGTCCCGATTGATGGGCGACGGTGCCCCCAGCGGTTTCTACGGCATCCTCCAATCGGCGGGCCTCCTGTTTTTCGCCTTCGCCGGCTATGCGCGGATCGCCACCATGGGTGAGGAAGTCCGTGAGCCGTCCCGTACCATTCCGCGCGCGATCCTCATCGCTTTATTCGGCGCGCTCGCGGTCTACGCGGTGATCGCGTTGGTCTCACTTTCGACCCTGGGTTCCTCACACCTTGCTTCCACCACGACGCCGCTCGCTGACGTTGCTGCGGCCGGCGGCTGGGAGTGGACGAGCGTGGTCGTCCGCATTGGTGCGGCCGCAGCGGCACTGGGAGCGTTGCTCGCGTTGATTGCCGGAATTGGACGGACGAGCCTGGCCATGGCCCGCAACCGGGACCTCCCGGCATGGCTGTCCGCTGTGCATCCCGTCCACAGCGTCCCGTACCGTGCGGAACTGGTTCTGGGCGCGGTGGTGATCGTGCTGGTGCTGACCATGGATCTGCGCGGGGCGATAGGGTTCTCGTCCTTCGGAGTGCTGCTGTACTACTTCGTGGCGAACGTCTCCGCGTACACACAGGGGCGCGAGGCGCGGATGTATGCCACGGTGGTGCAGATCGTCGGTGCGCTGTTGTGCCTGGTGGTGGTGGCCGCCTTGCCGATCGAGTCGATCATCGGGGGAGTCGTGCTGGTGGCAGCCGGGGTCTTGTACCGAGTCGTGTTGGTGCGCAACCGGGGTGCTAGAACTGACCGGTGATGGAGTTGTACCTCACCGCCGACTGGTTGGAAATAAGGTAGCCCCGTTTGCTACTTTCAGAATCGGAGCCCGGCATCAGGGCTCGCGGACGAGGGAGCAGTACCCGCACCACGACAAGACTGACTCAGAAAGACGCACGTCATGGCGTGGATCATGCTTGTTCTGTCCGGCATGCTCGAAGCCGTCTGGGCCGCCGCCCTGGGAGCTTCGCACGGATTCAAACGTAAAATCCCCACTCTCATATTTGCTGTCAGCATGACACTGAGCATGGCTGGCATCGCGTGGGCCATGACCTCACTGCCCACGGGCACCGCCTATGCGGTGTGGGTCGGCATCGGTGCAACGCTCACCGTGATTTGGGGCTTCGTGAAGGGCTATGAAAGTCCAACGACCGCACGGGTGCTCCTGCTCGTGCTGTTGGTCAGCTCCGTGATCGGTCTGAAGGTGGTGAGCTGACATGCCATGGATCGTGCTTCTGATCAGCGCCGTCTTCGAAGCCGTCTGGGCCACCGCGCTCGGCGAATCCAACGGCCTGAGTGAGCTCGCACCCAGCATCGTGTTCTTCGCCGCACTTGCCGTGAGCATGGCGGGACTCGGTTGGGCCGCCAAACACATTCCCATTGGAACCGCGTACGCCGTGTGGACCGGCGTCGGCGCCGCGTTGACGGTGATCTACGCGATGGCTACCGGCACCGAGAGCGTTTCGCTCGGGAAGATCATCTTCATTTCGGGCATCATTGCCGCAGTAGTTGGTCTGAAACTGGTGCCGAGTAAACCGGGTAGGGCTGCGGAGACCGAGTCCGTTGGTTCCTCGGCAACCCGCTGACGGACCAAGAGAACCCGGGGCCCTGCTGATTCTGCAGGGCACCGGGTTTCTGCATGTAGGCCCACGCCATCAGGACCGTTCGTTGTTCTTCCGCGCAGCCTTGGAACCCAGGGTGGTCAGAGCCCGGACAACCTTCGAGTTCAGACCCGACGCCGCATCGCGGCCTTCTCGAAGCCCGGCCTGATCCGAGCGCGCACCGGGCAGCAAACGGTTGGCGATCCCCATGGCCCGCGTGGTCAGTCCCGGTGCAAGTCCGTGAACCCGGTGTGCAACCTTGGGAAGCCATCCGACAAGTACCGTGGGCTTACCGGCCAGCACCCCGTCCATAATGATTCGCGCCGCCCGGTCCGCGTTCATGGACAGCAAGGGCAATGAAGCCGCGGGGCCGAACCATGCGAATTCTTTTTCGGATTGGCCGGTGAAGAAGGCTCGCTCGTGGGAGCCGGTGCGCATCAAACCCGGTGCGATTGTGGTGGCCGTGACTCCGGACCCCGCGAGGGCTGAGGATAAGCCCTCACTGAACCCGACCGCGCCGAATTTGGCGGTCGCGTAGGGCAACAGGTGAGGAGGGGACACGAGCCCGCCAACAGAAGCTACGGTTACGTCCACTGCGATCTGTGGCTCGGATCTGCATCTCTACGGAGTTTTGGGCCCATATCTTTCGCCCGGCGATGTACTCGGTCACGAGTTCATGGGCATTGTGGAAGAGGTGGGGGAGCAGGTCACCAATCTCAAACCGGGTGATCGCGTGGTGGTCCCGTTCACCATTGGCTGCGGTGAGTGCTGGATGTGCGATCGCGGACTCTATGCACAGTGTGAGACCACTCAGGTGAAGTCCATGGACAAGGGCGCCATGCTGTTCGGGTTCTCGTCCTTGTACGGATCTGTCCCCGGCGGTCAGGCGGAAATGGTCCGGGTGCCGCACGCGGACTTCGGGCCGGTCAAACTTCCCGAGACCTATTCCGATGAGCGTTTCCTCTATCTCAGCGACATCCTGCCCACCGCGTGGCAGGGAGTAAAGTGGGCCAACGTAGGCCCCGGTGACACTCTGGCCGTGATCGGCCTGGGACCGGTGGGGCAAATGGCCGTTCGTTCCGCCAAACAGATGGGCGTGGAACGCATCATCGGCGTGGACCTTGTGGACGAGCGCCTGGAACTCGCCACATCGTGGGGCGTGGAGACCGTCGACCGCCGAACCGTGAAGGACGTGGCCGAGACGCTACGCGAGATGACGGACGGTAGGGGGCCTGACGGCGTCGTCGATGCTGTCGGTATGGAAGCGCACGGAAACCCCGTGTCCGAAAAGATTATTGCCGGAGCCGCGAGGCTTCCCAAGGCGTTGGGGCGCGCGGCCATCGGGAACGTGGGCATTGACCGGCTCGAGGTCCTGCACACGGCGATCAATGCGGTCCGTCGTGGCGGCACCGTATCGCTGTCCGGTGTTTACGGGGGCATGGCAGACCCCATGCCCATGATGACCATGTTCGACAAGGGCATCACCATGCGCATGGGTCAGTGCCATGTGAAGCAGTGGACCGATGACCTACTGTCAATCGTTTCTGAGCCCGATGACACCTTGGGCCTGGATCATTTCGCGACCCACCGCGTGTCCCTGGAGGATGCTGCCGAGGCCTACAAGATGTTCCAGGAAAAGAGCGACGGCTGCATCAAGGTGGTGCTCAAGCCGTAGCCGGACTCAGTTCTCATGAGCGGTCGGTGCGG
>JAKDKI010000274.1 GCA_030453435.1 Kocuria sp. | reverse complement strand
GTGGCGTGGATCGTGTCGGTCAGCAGCACCGCGCCCGCATGCGAGGCCGCCGGGACCTCAGCGACGTCCACACGCGGGCGGGGGTAGAAGAACACGGTAGGGTGGGACACCTGAAAGGTGCTCCTTCCGGCCAGGGATTACGAGACTCGACACCTCGTATCATCCCAGGCCAGGAGCACCTTTCTCTATGACGCCCACCCGTCGAAACCACACCCCAGTGAAATCTCGAGGTTAGCGGGTGCTCGTGGCAGGGCCTGAACTGTGGTCCGTACACTCCTACTCATGGATGCGCTTGATATTGCACGGATCGTGACCGGACTGGTGCTGCTGGTCTTGGGTGGGGAATTTTTGGTGCGTGGGGCGTCAGCACTGGCCGGACGTTTCGGGATTTCGTCATTGGTGATCGGTCTCACCGTAGTGTCAGCGGCGACGTCGGCACCCGAGTTCGCAGTGAGCGTCGGTGCTGTACTGCGTGATGAACCGGGGCTTGCCGTGGGCAATGTGGTTGGCAGCAACATCGTTAATGTCCTGCTCATCCTGGGACTGTCCGCGCTGGTCATTCCCCTCGCTGTAAAGCGGAGGCTGGTCCGCTTTGACCTGCCCCTAATGGTCGTCTTGTCAGTTCTGCTGCTCCTTGTGTCCCTGGATGGGAGGATCAGTGCGGTGGACGGGCTGATACTATTTTTCGGTGTGGTGGTCCACACCATAATGTCCGTGGTGATTAGTCGGCGGGACGCCAAGACCGCGGTGAATGCCCGGGAAGGGACAGGAGATTCGGCAACCGTCGATCCAGCCGACGAGGAAGGGGCTGCGCTAGGCGCCTCGGTCAGCAGGTCGCTCTTCTTTGTGCTGCTGGGGGTCGCGTTGCTGGTCGCCGGTGCCACGCTGCTCGTGGAAGGAGCAGTGAACATAGCCACCACGTTGGGCGTAAGCAGCCTCGTGGTCGGACTGACCGTTGTGGCTGTCGGGACATCGCTGCCCGAGCTGGCGACGTCCATCATTGCCGTGCGTCGCGGTGAACGGGACCTAGCGGTGGGCAACGTGGTCGGCAGCAATATCTTCAACATAGGGGTAGTGCTAGGACTAACCGCGCTCATCTCTCTTGAGGGCATTCCCGTATCCGGCGCCGCAGTGGCCTTCGATATCCCAGTAATGCTGGCGGCCGCAGTGGCACTACTGCCGATCGCGTTCACGGGCTTCGCGGTGGCGCGTTGGGAGGGCAGCTTGTTCGTGGTTTTGTACGCCGCCTACACCGGATACCTTGTGCTGGCTGCCACAGCGCACGATGCACTGGAGGGATTCACCGTAGCCATGGCGTGGTTCGTGCTGCCGTTAATCGCACTGACGCTCATTTCCTTTACAGCCTACGAAATCGGGCTCCGCAAGGGACGCCGAGACCTGGACCAGACGACGACTTCGACGTAGACCGTCGAGTGCATTCGGCTGCTGGCTTCATTCAGGTCGTCGGCTGAATGTAAATTGGCAAGAGATGACTGTCGGTTGGGCGCTCCACACATAACCTGTCGGTCTGGTGAGCCAGGAAATCTGGTCGGCACGAGCACATCTGCCAAACCCGACAATTGAGGAGCCACCGATGTTCAGCCATGATCCCACCGTCACTCCGGATAATCACAGCCGCGACGCTCTCCACCGTGGCAGCTACCTTGAGGCCCGGCGCATTGGAGAAATCCGGCGCAAGGAGACCATCGGCGGATTGTTGTTGGTCGCCGCGGCACTGATTGCGATTGTGTGGGCGAATTCTCCTGCCGCGGACAGTTATTTCGCGCTGAGAGATTACGAGGTCGGTTACGAGGCTCTTCGCAGCTGAGAGGGTAGCTGCGGGGCGTGGGCCGGGCGCGTCGGTGCCGGGATAGACGCCGAGGTCTCCCGAAGATGGAAGTTCTCACGCTCACCATCAGGAAGACCTCGACGTGCCCAACGCTACCTTCGACAGCCCCGACCTGACGACCTTCACCCGGCTCGAGGAGCTCGGTCTGGTCGTGGTCGGCCAAAGACTCACGGCCCACCGAGCGGTGCTGGAATGCCGGGTCGCCGAGGAGGATCCATGGTGCCGCGCCTGCGGAGCACTCTCGACCTCGCGGGGCTCCATCTCGCGGACCCTGGCGCATGAGCCGTTCGGTCACCGTCCCACGACGCTGTTAGTGCGGATCCGCCGTTACCGGTGTGACCACTGCGGGTACCGCTGGCGCGAGGACATCACCGCTGCAGCGGCCGAGCGGGCGAAGCTCTCCCGTGGCGGGATGCGTTGGGCGCTGGAGGCCCTGGTCATCGATCACCTTTCGATCGCGCGGGTCGCCGCTGGGCTGGGCGTGGCCTGGCACACCGCGAACGACGCCGTCTTGGCCGAGGGGAAACGACTGCTCATCGATGACCCGGCCCGCTTCGACGGCGTTCGCGTGATCGGCGTCGATGAACATGTCTGGCGCCACACCCGCCGCGGCGACAAGTACGTCACCGTGATCATCGACCTCACCCCCATCAGGGACAAGACCGGGCCGGCGAGGCTGCTGGACATGCTCGAGGGACGTTCCAAAGCAGCGTTCAAGGCTTGGCTGGAGGCCCGCCCCGAGGCGTGGAAGGACCGTATCGAGGTCGTCGCGATGGACGGGTTCTCCGGGTTCAAGACCGCCACCAGCGAGGCCCTGCCCGGCGCGGTCGCGGTGATGGATCCGTTCCACGTCGTCCGCCTCGCCGGGGACGCTCTGGACGACTGTCGGCGCCGGATCCAGCAGCAGCTCCACAAACGCAGAGGCCGTAAGGACGACCCGCTCTACAAGGCCCGCCGCACCCTCCACACCGGGTCCAAGTTCCTTACCGAGCGGCAGAGCGAGCGCCTCAGCACTCTGTTCAGCAGTGAGAAGCACGCCGCGGTCGAGGCGACCTGGGAGATATACCAGGCCATGATCGCCGCCTATCGAGAAGCCGACCGGGTCCGAGCCAGAACGATGATGGAGAAGGTCATCGCGGCACTCAGCGCGAAGGCCCCGGACGCCCTCGTCGAGCTGGGAAAGCTGGGCCGGACGCTGGCCAAACGCGCTGACGACGTCCTGGCATTCTTCGACCGACCCGGCACCAGCAACGGTCCCACCGAGGCGATCAATGGCCGGCTCGAACACCTCCGCGGCTCCGCCCTCGGCTTCCGCAACCTCCCCAACTACATCGCCCGCAGCCTCCTCGAATCAGGCGGCTTCAGAAACCAGCTACACCCTCGGATGCGATGAGCCGAAAAAGGCTGGCTCGAGCAGACCTTGAAGGACCAGAACGTCACGGTGAACTGGATCCAGTCCGCAGGCTCGAACAAGGCCAACGAGAACTTGCGCGCGGAAGCCATCCACGTCGGTTCGACCGCCGGATCCGCAGCCCTTCTGGCACGCTCCAACAATTCCCCCATCAAGGTGGTCTCGCTCTACAGCCGCCCGGAGTGGGCCGCGCTGGTGGTCACGGCAGATTCCAATATCACCGAAGTCGCCGATCTGAAGGGCAAGTCCGTGGCCGCGACCAAGGGCACCGACCCCTACTTCTTCCTGCTCCAGGCCTTGCAGGAAGCCAACGTGGATCCCAGCGAAGTCACAGTCCAGAACTTGCAGCACGCAGATGGTCGCTCGGCCATGGAAAACGGTTCCGTGGACGCGTGGAGCGGCCTGGATCCCATCATGGCCGGGGCCGAGGAGAAGGGCGCCCAGCTCTTCTACCGCAATCTGGAGTTCAACACCTTC
>JAKDKI010000273.1 GCA_030453435.1 Kocuria sp. | reverse complement strand
TCTACGCGTGGCGCAAGGGCATCAAGACCATGTACTACTCGCGGATCCGCCAGCTCGCGCTGGAGGGCACCGAGATCGAAGGCTGCGTCTCCTGCATGCTCTAATACGTGACCGGTCGATCTTCAACGGTTGATCGCTCACGCAGCGTTGCCGCCCCGCCCGGACCACTTGTCCGGGCGGGGCGGTTCCTTAACACGGCGGCAACCGGGCAAAACAAGAGGAAACGCCTGAGTCCACGTCATCTCTCCCAAAAACCCAGCTGAAACGGGCATCATAAAAACATGGCAGTCTCTCTCAATGGTCAATCCCCGGATGACAAGGGCGCACGGGGCTCCCTTCGGCTGGAAAAGGGTCACTCGATTCCGTTGCGGGAGCAAGTGGCCAACAGCCTGCGCCACGCGCTGGTTGCCGGTGATCTGGAACCCGGCCAAGTTCTGACCGCGCCGGTGCTGGCCACCGAGTTCGGGGTCTCCGCAACTCCGGTGCGCGAGGCCATGTTGGATCTGGCTACCGAGGGGCACGTGTCACCGATCCGGTACAAGGGGTACCGCGTGGTCGAGATTTCCCCGGAAACCCGCGCCAATATTTTGCAGTTGCGTTCTCTCATTGAAATCCCGTTGATGGCCCAGGTGGCCCGGGACGGAGTGGCACCCGAGGTGCTCGAGCACACGGCCCACGTGGCCCAGCGCAGCATCGATGTGGCTCAGTACGGGGAACTCGTGGAGTTCATCCGCTTGGACATGGAATTGCACCTGGGTCTGTTGGAGACCACGGGTAACGACATTGCCGTCCGGCATGTGCGTTCATTGCGCTACATGTCTCGTCTGACGGGTCTCAAGGACCTGGTGGCCACGGGCCAGCTGACGCATACCGCCCGGGAGCACCTGCAGATCGTGGATGCTCTTCGGGATCGTGATTCGGAGGCGATGAACGCCGTCATGACCAGGCACCTCGGTCACATTGCGGGCGTTTGGGCGGGTTCCGGCGAGGACTGAAACCGGCAGCGGGGGAATCTTCTGGCGTGGGCAATAAGGCGGCGGCAGAGACCCAGTGACTGGCCACCTAATATGTAACATTGTACTATGTTACGGGTCACCCACCTGGAGGTCCTATGAGTAACGCACACCCACAAGCCGCGGAAACCCGGAAAACCAATTTCCGTGTGATGGCCGGCTCCCTGTCCGGCAGCACCATCGAGTGGTACGACTTCTTTCTGTACGCCACAGCATCCGCGCTGATTTTCAACGAACAGTTCTTCCCCACGGACGATCCGTACATCTCGCAAATGCTGGCGTACCTCACGCTCGCCCTCACGTTCTTCATCCGCCCGCTGGGTGGCATTGTGTTCTCGCACTTCGGTGACCGGGTGGGCCGTAAGGTCACGCTCGTGGCCACGCTGACCATGATGGGTGTCGCCACCGTAGCCATCGGCTTGTTGCCCACCTACGACCAGGTGGGTGTTCTGGCCCCCATCCTGTTGATCGTGTGCCGCATCATCCAGGGTCTGGCTATCGGTGGTGAATGGGGCGGCGCCTTGCTGCTCGCCTACGAGTACGCCCCGCCCAAGAAACGCGGCCTGTTCGGTTCCGTTCCCCAGATGGGCATCACTATCGGCATGTTGCTGGCTTCCGCAGCCTTTGCCGCGATGGCCGCGTTCGGCACCGAGTTCCTGACCACGTGGGGCTGGCGCATTCCGTTCATTGCCTCCATCGTGTTGGTGGCCGTGGGCCTGTGGATCCGCGGAGGGCTGGGGGAGACCCCGCACTTCAAGGCCGCCAAGGAATCCGGAAGCATCCCCAAGCTGCCCCTGGCCGAAACCCTCAAGTACCACTGGCGGGCCGTGTTGGTCGCCGTGGGCGTGAAGGTCGTGGAGACCGCTCCGTTCTACATCTTTGCCACGTTCGTCGTCTCGTACGCCACGGGCACACTCAACTACGAACAGTCCTCTGCGCTGAACGCGGTAAGCCTGGGCGCAGCGTTGTCCACGCTGTTGATTCCTGTGATGGGTGCCTTCTCGGACCGCGTTGGCCGTTTCAAGGTCTACTTCGCGGGTGCGGTGGCCATTGCCATATTCGCCTTCCCGTTCTTCATGCTCTTGGACCTGGAGCAGAACTGGGCGCTGTTCGCCGCTGTGGTTATTGGTCTAGGCATTGTGTGGCCTCCGGTCACCGGCACCCTGGGCACCCTGTGTTCCGAGATCTTTTCCGCCCGCGTCCGCTACACCGGCGTCACGCTCGGCTACCAGATCGGCGCCGCACTGGCCGGTGGTACCGCACCGCTGATCGCCACCTGGTTGCTCCACGAGTTCGACGGCGCCTGGCTGCCCATTGCGCTCTACCTCGTGCTGACCGCAATCATCTCGCTGACCGCGGTGCTCTTCGCCCCGGCCATCGCCAAGCGTGAGGCCGCCAAGGAGCCCATGATTTCTGACGCACCCGCATCCGTAGGAGGAACCGCTTCATGACCGCCGATACGACGTCGAACCAGAACCAACAGAATGTGGGAGGTCCGGGATCGCCTGCGTGGTACACCTCCAACCAGATCCTGGCCGGCGTGTCCGTGGACCGGGCCCGCACACTCCTGGAAAACACGCTCGCCTCCGGGTTCCGTCCGGAAGACGATCCGGCGCGGAGCAATATCCCGGCCGGCACGGGTCACCTGTTGCTCATGCCCTCGGTACTCGGCGATTGGGCCGGCATCAAGGTGGCCTCGGTGTCGCCCAAGAACCCCGAGCAGGGTCTACCGCGCATCCAGGCCACGTATGTACTGATGGATTCCGAGACCCTGACCGTTCAGGCGCTCATGGAGGGCAACGTGCTCACCACGCTGCGCACCCCCGCGATCTCAGCGGTGGCTGCCGATTACCTGGCCGCGCCGGACGCCTCGAAGCTCGTGATGTTCGGAACCGGGCCGCAGGCACTGTCCCATATCGAGGCATTCTCCAAGATCCGTTCTTTCACGGACGTGGTCGTGTGTGGTCGTACTCCCGAGAAGGTGGACGCGGCCGTCGAGCACGCGCGTTCGCTGGGACTCACGGCACGATCGGGAGAGGCGACCGAGGTAAGTGACGCGGACGTGGTGGGCTGCACGACGTCGGCGGCCGAACCACTCTTCGACGGCGCGCTCGTGCCGGACAACGCGTGTGTGGTTGCCATGGGCTCGCACGAACCCGAATTCCGCGAGCTGGATTCCACGCTCATGGGACGCGCCCAGGTGGTCGTGGAGGACCGGACCACCGCGATGCGTGAGGCCGGCGACGTGATTCAAGCGGTCAACGACGGCTCCCTGGCCGAGGACGCCCTGGTGGATCTGGTGGACATCGTCACCGGTGCCACCAAACCTGACCTCGATCGCCCACGCGTGTTCAAGTGTGTGGGCATGAGCTGGCAGGACCTGGCCGTGGCGATCGGTGTGGTCGAGCCGGAGTAAATCGCTCGCCCTATCGACATGGAAACGCGTGAGGCCCGGGTTCGCCCGGGCCTCACGCATGCCGCGCGCCGTGAGAACCCTGTGACGCGCATGATGTTGTGCCAGGACCTCTTCGGCGCCGAGAAAAGGCTCTTACGGCGCATGAGGTGCATGGTGTGGTTCTCACGGAGCCTCGGATGTGGGGAGCTCAGATGCGCGTGGGGCGGGGGAGCCCGGGCATGCGAAAACCCCGGCACTTTCGTACCGGGGTTTTTCCGTGGTGCGCGATACTGGGATCGAACCAGTGACCTCTTCCGTGTCAGGGAAGCGCG
>JAKDKI010000272.1 GCA_030453435.1 Kocuria sp. | reverse complement strand
ACGGGAGGTAAGCACCGTTCCGTGGCGGTCACCGAAGACATCGCCAAGCGACTGAGCAAGTCCCCGCGCGTGACCGTCAACATCCAACACCGAGACATGGGGCGCGAGTAGTCGCAGACCCGGTGCCCTAGACCCTACGGACCACTATGAGTAACTTTCCTTCGACCGGCGCGTTGCCGAGGCTGCCCTTGAGCACCCGGCGCGACGTCGACCCGTACCATTCCCTGGATCCCGCCGCGCGCGAGGGCCTCACCGACGCCGATTCGGTGGTCGCCCTGGGCGGCGGGCACGGGCTCTCGGCGAGCCTTTCCGCGCTGCGCCTGCTCGCCCCGGCCGTTACGGCCGTGGTCACGGTCGCCGACGACGGCGGGTCGTCCGGTCGACTCCGCAACGAAATGGATGTGCTCCCACCGGGGGATCTGCGCATGGCTCTGGCCGCGCTGTGTGACGATTCCCAATGGGGCCGCACATGGCGGGACGTCATGCAGCACCGCTTCAGCGACGCCGAGCATCCCAACGAGGGACTGGACAATCACGCGCTGGGAAACCTGCTGATCGTCACCCTGTGGGAGTTGCTGGAAGACCCGGTCGACGGGCTTCGCTGGGCCGGTGCCCTGTTGGGTGCCAGGGGACAGGTGCTGCCCATGTCCCGGGAACCCCTGGTCATCGAAGGCGATATCGCGCCCAATTCCGATCCCACTAAACCGTGCCCGCCGGAACTCATCACGCGGACCGTGACGGGCCAGTCCTTGCTGGCCAAGCAGGCGGACGTGTGCAATGTACGGATCAACCCGCATGACGCGCAGGCGTGCCCGGAAGCGGTGGAGGCCATTGACCAGGCCGCGTGGGTGGTGCTTGGGCCCGGATCTTGGCACACCTCCGTGTTGCCCCACCTCTTGCTCCCGGGGTTGCGGGATGCAATCTGCAAGTCCCCGGCCAAGCGACTGGTCACTTTGAACCTGTCTCGCGATTCCGAGACCCTCGGGATGAGCACCGGTGATCACCTGCGTGTGTTGGCACGCTACGCCCCCGAACTGCGCTTGGACGCCGTGCTGGCGGATCCGACCGCGGCCGAGTCCCCGCACGACGTGGAAATGGCCGCCGCGCGACTGGGCGCCAAGGTGCACTGGGCGGATCTGCGCGATAACGACGGCTCGGCCGTGCACAACCATTTCAAACTGGCTGCGGCCTATCAGAAAATTATGAAGGCGGACGGCTGAGTAGCGATCACATCGGTACCCCGTTCATCGACCACTTACAAGGAGACGTTCTCCCATGGCATTGACCGCATCGGTCAAAGACGAACTTGCGCACCTGCAGGTCAAAAAATCCTCGGTCCGGGGTGCAGAACTTTCTGCCCTGCTGCGTTTTGCGGGCGGCCTGCACATCGTGGGCGGCAGGATCGTGATCGAGGCGGAGGTCGACACCGAGGCCACCGCGCGCCGCACGGCGCGCACCATTGACGAGGTTTACGGACACGGCACGGAATTGGGTGTGATGTCCGGCAACGGCCTGCGCCGGGATCGGACGTGGATCGTGCGCGTAGCCCGCGACGGCGAGGCTCTGGCCCGCCGCACCGGATTACTGGACGCCCACGGTCGGCCGGTGCGTGGTCTGCCGCCCGCGGTGGTCAACGGCACCGTTGAGGACGCCGCCGCCGTGATGCGTGGTGCGTTCCTTGCGCACGGGTCCCTGACGGAACCGGGGCGCGCCGCAGCCATGGAGTTCACGTGTCCGGGGCCCGAGGCCGCCCTCGCTCTCGTGGGCGCCGCCCGCCGCCTGGATGTGCTGGCCAAGGCACGGCAGGTACGCGGCATCGACCGCGTAGTGGTGCGCGACGGTGACACGATCGCGGCACTGCTCACCCGCATGGGAGCGCACCAGACACTGTTGCAGTGGGAGGACCGTCGCATGCGCAAGGAGGTTCGCGCCACGGCCAATCGGCTCGCGAACTTCGACGACGCCAATCTGCGCCGTTCGGCTCAGGCCGCAGTGACCGCGGGTGCCAAGGTGGAACGTGCCCTCGAACTGCTCGGTGACGAGGCGCCGGAACATCTGCGCGCCGCAGGCAAACTGCGCGTGGCCAATAAGCAGGCGAGCTTGGACGAACTCGGTCGGCTGTCCGATCCGCCGCTCACCAAGGACGCCATTGCCGGCCGCATTCGTCGACTGCTCGCCATGGCGGATCGCCGTGCCGAGGAGCTCGGCGTTCCGAACACGAGCGAGTTCGCGGCGGCTGCGGGTCTCTCGCAGCGGCGGTGACCCTAGCAGGCTCTTTCTAACGGAAAGTTAATGTGGGTTTATGTGGGAATTGATCGCGCTCAGCGTTCAAATTTTGACGGATGCACTGTCAAATGCCCCGGTATCTCGATAGAATAGACGCGGTAGAACAGTTCGGCTCTCATCATCCGAGAATCGACAGATGTTGGAATCTTACCGATCGTGACCGATCCAACATTGGGTCTCGCGAGGACCCGCATACCGACATTGTCAATGACAAGAGGAGATCGCAGTGACCATCAAGGTTGGCATCAACGGCTTCGGACGTATCGGACGCAGCTTCGCTCGCGCCCTGCAGACGCAGCACGGACACAACATTGAACTCGTGGCCGTCAACGACCTGACCGATCCCGAGACCTTGAAGCACCTGTTCGAGTTCGACTCGGTCATGGGCCGCATCGACGCCAAGGTCACCCTGGACGGCGACGTCATGAAGGTCGACGGCCACGAAATCAAGTTCCTGGCTGAGAAGGACCCCTCCAAGCTGCCGTGGGGCGAGCTCGGCGTGGACATCGTGGTGGAGTGCACCGGCAAGTTCACCAAGGGCCCGCAGATGCAGGCTCACCTGGACGCTGGCGCCAAGAAGGTCGTGCTGTCCGCTCCGGGCAAGGAGGTTGACGGCACCTTCGTGTACGGCGTCAACGAGAAGGATTACGACTCCGAGACCATGAACCTGGTTTCGGCGGCCTCCTGCACCACCAACTGCCTGGCCCCGCTGGCCAAGGTCATCAACGACGAGTTCGGCATTCAGCGCGGTCTGATGACCACCATTCACGCTTACACCGGCGATCAGCGTCTGCACGACGCTCCCCACAAGGACCTGCGTCGCGCCCGCGCTGCTGCCCTGAACATGGTTCCCACCACCACCGGTGCTGCCGCAGCGGTTGGACTGGTGCTCCCGGAGCTCAAGGGCAAGCTGGACGGCTTCGCCGTGCGCGTTCCCACCCCCACCGGTTCCATCGTTGACCTCACCGTGGACGTCGAGAAGGACGTCACCGTGGAGTCCGTCAACGCGGCCGTCAAGAAGGCCGCCGAGGGCGACTTCAAGGGCATCATCGAGTACTCCGAGGAAGCCCTGGTCTCCAAGGACATCGAAGGCTATGACGTCTCCACCGTGTTCGACGCTCCGCTGACCAAGGTCGTGGACAACCAGGTCAAGGTCATTGCCTGGTACGACAACGAATGGGGCTACACCATTCGTTTGGTCGACTTTGTGTCGTACGTGGCAGATAAGCTCTGAGTTAGACCTTTGAGCGGCGCCGATGCCCTGTGGGTATCGGCGCCGTTTTCATAAGGACCTGTTTTCTCACTGGAAGGGATGAACCGGACATGGCCAAATCACTGGACGAACTGATTTCTGAGGGGGTCTCCGGCCGACGCGTGCTCGTCCGCTCGGACCTCAACGTGCCACTGGACGGCACCACCGTGACCGACGACGGCCGCGTGCGCGCCTCGTTGCCCGT
>JAKDKI010000003.1 GCA_030453435.1 Kocuria sp. | reverse complement strand
TGGGGTGCCTGAGTAGCACGTTTGGCAACTCCGCCCCCAAGACGAAAACCCTGGTCAACCGCCTGAACCGTGGGGTCTACGCGGTCTCCCGACGGCCCGAGAACCCCGCTCCGAGGGACGATCGCGGCCCTGTGGTGAGGACTGTCGAGACGGCTCAAACTTTTCTCACCGCCTCCGAGGTGGACGCGCTCGTCGGCGATTACCTGGCCGGGATGGGTGTGAAGGCTCTCGCTGAGAGGTACGGCATCCACCGCGCCACAGTGTTCTCCCACCTTCGCCGTCGCAACGTCCCAAGCCGCCGACCGGGGCTGGGAGTCGACGAGAAGGCGGAGGCCGTGCGGCTGGCGCGAGCGGGCGTCTCGATGCGTGCGATCGGCCGTCGGATGGGAGTTGGTCGCAAGGCGGTGCGTGTGTCCCTCGTCGAAGCGGGGCTCATCGCGGACGACCCCAGCGAACGGTCATAGACACCTTCCGACGGACTCGATTCCACGGTTCAGGCCTGGGAGCGCGTGCGTACCTCATCGGCATCGAACGCCGAGAAGAACCGATGATGGCTGGCTTGAGTGATGTTGCAGGTGACGAGCGAACCGCGCGGATGGTGTTGTTCATGCTTGTCGAGCCCAATGATCCGGTGACGGGCCGAGTCCTGAATGGTCTCGGAGCGATGGAGACGCTCCGGCTTGCTGAGCGTGACGGCGCGGTGGTGGGTCTCAGCGCCATCGACGCGCAGGTCTGGCGCGACCACTTCGACGCACCTGTGGCGAAGGACATCGCCGCCCGTCTCGAACAGGCTCAGCAGTCAGGCATCCATGTTCTCGTCCCAGGCGACGCCGACTGGCCCGTCGCCCTCAACGACCTTTTCGATCTCGCTCCCTACGTGTTGTGGACGCGCGGTGCCTCGTCGTTCCTCGCCCGACCGTTGCAGGACTTCGTCACGATCACCGGGTCACGCGCATCCACTTCCTACGGCGACCATGTTGCCCGCGAACTCGCCGCTTCGACGGCCGCGGATGAACGAGTGGTCGTCGCTGGCGGCGCCTACGGGATCGAAGATGCCGCGCACCAAGCCGCCCTCGCGGCAGGTGGCGACACCATCGCGATCCTCGCCACCGGCGTCGACCGTCCTTACCCTGCTGGCCACCGCGACCTACTCGAACGCGTGGCCGATGTCGGGCTTCTCGCCAGCGAGGTGCCGCCTGGTGCTGTTCCCACACGGCATCGGTTCATCGCTCGCGGGCGACTATTGGCGGCGCTCGCGTCTACGACGGTGATCGTCGAGGCGGCAGGTCGGTCAGGCTCGTTGGAGGTGGCGCAGCACGCTTTCGAGCTGGGCCGAAAGGTGGGAGCAGTGCCTGGCCCGGTGACGAGCGCCGCGAGCGTCGGACCGCATCGGTTGCTGCGGGAAGGCACCGCGTCACTGGTTGCCGACAGCGCCGATCTTGCGCGTCTGGTGGAACGCGGCAACGCGCGCCAGGTCACAGCGCCGCGTACGCAAGTTGATGCGGATCGAGTCCGTCCGGCTACGCCTGATCCAGCACGGTCGTTGTAGCAACGCTGCGACGGCGGACTGGGCGGAAGTGTGTTCAGCTGCTGCTGCTCGTGAGTTCACGCGTAGACACCTCAGCGTCTCCCTCGCGCTCGGCATGCTTCCGGGCCTGGCGTTCTTTGGCGCGTGCCTTAACAAGCAGCGCCACGCTCACCGGGCCAATGATGACCATCTTGAGGGCGTTCCAGATGCAGACCAGGACAACGAGGTGGAGCCATCCGGGGCCGCCGGACTCGATGAGAGTAGTGCACCAGGAGACGACGGCCAGGTAGGGGCCGGCCAGCAGCATCGCTGGCACGCCCCACTTCAGCCCGTTCCTCGTTCGGATCAGGTCAAGCAGGATGTTGCTCGGCATGTAACGACGCAGGAAGTAGCGGACCTCGGCGCTGGCTGTCCACAGTAGGCGGATCATAATGGGCTCCTCTAACACGCACACGTACGTTGTCGAGACGGTGCGTGGAGAGTGACCCGAAGGTCTGCCGCGAACGGCCCAAAGGTAAGGAGAAATCCGCCTCACTTCAAGGCTACGCGACTGTTGCGGCATCGGGAAGGCCGGTGGTGCCGTCCGCTACGGCGATTGGTCCGGATGGAGGCGCTTGTAGCCCATCAGAGGCGCGTGGACGGGGCTATTCAGCGTCTCGGGCTGTGGGTGACGGCTGACTCCTCGCATCCTCTGCTTCGGCCAACACGAAGTGGTGCCTCGGCCCGGAGGGTGCGTGTGGCAGCGCGATGAGATGTGTACCGGAGACACTGGACGGCAGCTGTTGCAGGTGGAGGCCGATCATGTTGATGAGCGTCGCAGCGACGGCGGCGAGGTCGGCGGCTGAACCGTGGAAAGTGGGCACGGAACACCCTCTTGTCGGTATCAGTTCGTCCCCGTCGGCCACCTCCTGCCATAGCGGATGATAGAGCTCCAGCTCACCATCAGCGAGTACCGTCCGACCCGCGCGCGCGTCGATCCCCGATGGCGTCAGCGTGGAGTCAGGTGCGCTGATGTTGGCGATGCCGAGGGTCCCGGAACTGGCATCCGTTGCGATCTGGGCAACGAGGGCTTTGCGCTCGACACCGATAAGCGTGTCGAGGTACGTGGTCACGCTGTGACTTACGGTTGCATCAATGATGAGATCGGCCGCGAGGGAATCGGCGAGGTCTGGAACGCTCCCCTCGGCGATGGAGATAGTGAGGTCGTCGCGGAGCGAGCGCAGCCGTGTCGCGAGGGCATTGGCTTTCGTCTGCCCGATGTCGGCTTCGGTGTAGTTCTGTCGCACCAGGAGTCCGCCGGTGATGACTCCTGGGTCACAGACGGTGATACCTGCGGCACCGGCACGTGCGATGAACTCGGCCGCCCATGATCCCAGCCCGCCGCAGCCCCAGATATGAACAGTCTTTCCTTGATAACCATTGACGGGCCGGCGTTCGTCGCGCCGCGTAGTGACTGCTTGCCGTTCGTCGGACATATTGCACCATTCGATGGGGATCTCGGCGTTGATGCTCGTGGGATCAAGATTGATCGCGGTGCCATGCTTCTTGGCGATCCGTCGCAGCGCATCGGCGGTCGTTGCGTGGAGCCGTCCGCCGAGTAGGTGATGCGGGCCGCCAGCGGGATGGGGAACAGCGAGGACGAAGTATTGCTCCTCGCCGTCGGGGTTTCTGAGAGCACTGGCAAGTAGGGACGTGATGAACGCCGGCGATTGAGCCGCGACTCGCGGAGGTTGGCCTCCAGCCTGGTCGAGATACGGATCATCCAGGAGTGCAAGGAACAACGCGAGAGTCGAGGCCGCACCAAAGGGCAGGTCGCTCGCGAGGGTGAAGACGGGCGCGCGATGTCCGTTGCCGTCGGTCGAGTAGGTGAGATCGTACCGATGCGTCGAGTGGGCGATGAGCTGAGCGATCTGACGTGGCTTGGTTGGGCCGGGCTCGCGGACGACGATGGTGGGCGTATCGTCCGCGTGGTGGAGCACGCCGCCGACCGCGTGATACATCGCGGTCGAGAGGTCAAACTTTCCGCCAGCGGCGTCAGTGAGCCAGCCCCACAGACGGTTGAGGAACCCAGCCATTCCTTCTGACGGACGCCACTCGCGCGAAGGATCGAGGTAGATGCAGAGCCGTTGCCCCTGGAGAACATGTGGAAAGCCGAGGAAGCGAGGGTGGTCAACCTCGACGCTCGGCGGAGCAAACATCGATGGTCGAATCTGGAGGATGAACTCTTCGTAGTTCTCAAGCGCCAGACCTGTGGAACTTCGTAGGATGCTGGCGGTGTTGAGCCGGACCCGGACGGTGGCGTGGCCCTCTGAGTCGAGCTTGGGTTGCTGGACGATCCGCAGGTCGTCAGGCTTATCTTTGGCGAGCGCCCTCAGTTCGTCAACGAGCTGCTTCTGCCAGGCTGACAGTGTGCCCCGATCTCGACGACTCATCCTGCGCGGCCAGACCGCCCCACGGTAGTAGCCGGCACCGGTGCTGCCGGGAACTTGGTGCTGCTCGACGAAGCGGCCGGGGCCTTGAATCCATCTCCGAAGATGCCCTGCCACAACTCAACGCTGCGGTCCTTGTCCTCCTCGTTGTACGCCTCCTCGATCTCAGCCGCGTGGGCGTGGATGCGATCCCGGAAGTAGCTGTACGTCGACTGCTCCCATCGATGGTCGAAAGTAACCCCAGAACCCGACGGGTCCGGGATCGATGGCTTGATCGGGCGGGCCTGGAGCCAACTGTCGAGGTCGCTGACGAGGTGTAGGAGCGCGGTCGGAACGTCGCTGTAGTAGTTCGGGTTCAGCAGCGTACGCAGCTCCGTGACCTGCTCGCCGAGCAGCGTGGTCAGGAGAATCGACCGAGTTCCAGTGAAGGAGTTCTTGTGGTCGCGCAGGTACTTCATCAACCGGATGACCTTGCGAAGGTTACCGTTCGCGAGCGAGTCCTTGGTCTTCATCCAGTCGGTGAAGCCCTGGGGGTCGGTCAATTCCCAGTCGTTGTCGTCGCGATTGACGATGACCTCGCGCCCATCAGCGAGGTTCAGGTGCGGCACGATGTCGAGGTGCATGGAGTTCGAGTAGACGAGTCGGACGCAGCGACACTTCCGCGAGTGCGGCATCTTGCTGTAGGTGCTGTGACGGTGCAGGGCCGCGTAGACCTCCTCGATGTACTTCTTCGGATCGTCGGCCCAGTCCGGATTCTCACTCATGTTGAGCATGAAGTCCGCGTCAAACTCGTTGTTGCCAACGGGATTGATGATGGTCTTGTGTGCCCAGGAGCCCTGGGGGGTCTTGCCAAGGATGAGCGAGCCAATCTGCTCATCGGCCTTCAATGCCTTGTAGACCGACTCGACGCGTGAGTCGAGCAGGTCCAATTTCACCTGGCCGAGGTTGACGGTGTCCTTGAGTAAGACATTGAAGTAGTCGGTGAGCTTCATTGAGAAACCTCCGTAGTAGACGTGCTTGTCGGGTCGCCGCGCTGCGGGTCTCCGATCAACGGTGTGTATTCAGCTGCGTGATGTGTAGCGAACTGCTCTGTGTAGACGGGGCTGAGTTCGCGACTGACGGATGCTGCCAGCCCTGCGAGATCGTTCGGGTCTGCCGAGTCGAGTGCGTACAGGTCGCCGGGAACCCGTGCGTCGAACCTGGCGTACGAATGCTTGCCGATGAGATGTTCAGCGATGCCCTGTCCGCCCCGGCTGCCGGCGTTGAGGATGAGGGGTGCGATTGGCCTCGCCCAGTGGAGCAGTCCGCCGCGGTCGAGGCGCTTGGGATGATTCGTGAGCTGGTCGATGGTGCCAACGTTGAGTACCTTGATCGAGCTCAGGGTCTGGTTGAGCATGCTTACGGCTTCAGCGATCGCGACAACGGAAGGGTTGTTCGCCCACACGCCACCGTCGATGAGGCGGTGTCCGTCGACGCGTGCGGCCGGGAAGTAGAGGGGTGCCGCTGAGGTCGCCATCGCGATGTCCACCATCGGGATGCGCCAGTCTCGGGTGAGCCGCGGGTTGTGTGGTGTCTTGAAGATGTGCACGGCTCCCCGTTGCACGTCCCACGCGGGGATGACCAATCGCTTGGTGCTGTCGCCCAGCGTCTGTCCTCCGAGCACGTTCGTTAGTGCGGTCCGGAGTGCGTCGTCGTCGTAGATGGGTGACGTCAGTTGGCGTGTACGCCGCCACAGCCGACGCCTCGCGGCCGGGAATACAGTGCTGACGAGCTCCTCGTAGTGCTCAACGATCTGCGCGGGAGCCAATCCTGAGCCCAGTGCCAGCGCGACGATCCCGCCTGCCGAGGTGCCAGCAATCAAATCGAATGATTCGCTGATGCTGACGCCGAGGTCCTGTTCCAGCCTTGCGAGCACATGAGCTGTGAAGAGTGCCTTGGCACCACCGCCGTCCAGTGCCAGTATCTGGAACGGTTCTGTGGCTGTCTCGGGTACCTGACCGGTCGCCCCGAGGCTGCTTGGTTGTGCGTCCACGTCAAACTGACCGCTTGGCATGATGCCTTCGGCGTCGGTCGGATTTGCGGGAACTACAGCCATGTAACTATTCTACGTTGCCCCTCCGACACTCCCTCGGGTTCAGATCACAGCGAGGGTCCGAGCGACCTGTGCTCAGGCTGAGGCTCGCTACGTTGCGTGCGCGTACCAGCGACTCCGGCTGCCTGCGTGACTGCTGCTCGCGCCCGCGCGGCGTCGATCTTCTGCGCTGCTGACGCGGCTGGGGCGCCAATGGGTGCGTCGTCGGTGATGCGGTAGCGGTCGCGGTAGGCGGCGACTACGCGGGCGGCCTTGCGCCAGGTTGCCGCTCGTCGTCGGTCGTTCGGCTGCGCTCCAAGGGCCTTCGTCCACGGCACGCTCTCGGTCAGCGCGCCGTCGAGCACGGCGTCGGCGCGGGCCTCGATCAACGCCTCTCGCTCGTTGAGGGCTGTTCGCATCTCGGCGTCCACCAAGCCGTGGGCCTGCGGGATGAGGCCGGCGATGAGGCGCGGCGGTTTCCGCGTTCGTCCTGATCCTGCCGGTCGTGCAGTCGCTCGCTCGACGCGGTAGTGGAGGACGGCCGCGATGTCATCAGCGTCGCCGAATCCTCGTGCCGCGACGAGCCGCGGCACGAGCGCGCCGACATCGTGGTGGTTGGCTTCGGCGCGGCGTAGCTCGGCAGTGAGTGGCCCGAATGCCTCGGATTCGATGGCGCTGGCAGCCTGTTCTTCGGTGAGTCCGGAGCCGCGGATGAGGGTGGCCCAGCGGTCTCGTTGGGCTGCGGCGGCGATGGTCTCGTACTCGGCGGCGAGCTGGGCGATCGAGCCCCACTGCTCCTGTTCGGCAACGATCGTCTCGTGTGCCGAGAGTTCGGCTCCGCTGTGCTGGAGAACGCCGTAGAGAACACTGCGCGCGGTCGCGTTGGGGTCGTCACCCGGGTAGGGGTCCGCATGGTCGTCGGCGCGGTCAAGGGCGACGTAGGCGCGGTTGGAATGCCGGCCTCGGGTCATCGCGACGTAGAAGGTCTCTCTGGCCGAGGTCGGTTCGACCAACACATGCGCAGTGTCGGTCGTGACACCTTGCGCACGGAATGCGGTCACTGCGTAACCGAGATCGACACTCTCCGAGACATACGAAGCTGGCAGGACGATACTGCCGCCCAACCTTCGCTCACGCCTCCGCACTGCGATGGTCCCGTCCCCGCGGACGGCGGTGCCGGTCCCGTAGTCGCGCGCGATGGTGAGAGTCCCGTCATCGCCGACGGCGGTGACGGTCCAGACATCGCCGTTGCGCACCCAGTCTCGCCCGGTCACGGTGCGAAGCTGCCGGTCGTTGTCGCGCGTGATGATCGTGTCGCCGACCCCGGCGGCGGTGCCGTCGCGCAGTTCGACCTCACGGTCGGGGGTCAGGGTCTCGTCGTGGATCAGGTCGGCGCGGGCGCGCCGGTTGAGGGTGGTCACGTCTTCATGGGTCTCGGCGATCAGCACTGAGACGAGCCCCTTGTCGCGGTCGGCGCGCCAGGCGTTGTAGGCGGCATCGGTCATGGTCTCGGCGTCGCCGCCGGTGATGCGCTGATGGGCGAGGTAGGAGTCGATGGCTTGGGTGCGTCCGTGGCGTAGCTCGAGTGAGGCGGTCTTCTCCCACGCATGGGTGAAGCGGTGAACGTCGACCAGTTCCGGGGTGTCGTCCCGGTCGTTGGCGATCATCGCGAACGCGCCGCCGGCGTCCACGGATTGCAGCTGGGCGTAGTCACCGACCAGCAGCACCTTCGCCACGGCATCGTGGGCGAGGTGGGTGATGCGGTCCAGGGACAGGGTGCCCGCCAGGGAGGCTTCGTCGATGATGACGAGTTGACCGTTCTCGAACGTGGTGCCGTACAGGAGATGGTTCTGCCACCACTTCGCCGTGTTCTCGGTCGGGATCCCGAGATCGTCCGCGAGCACCTGGGCGGCGACCGCTGACGGCGCGAGACCGACGACGGAACCGGGACCGTGCTCGGCTTCCCACGCCCGGCGGAGCGCGTTCATGGCGGTGGTCTTCCCCGCTCCCGCTGGGCCGACGAGGACATCGAGCATCCGTCCCGACACCGCGATACGGATCAGAGCATCGGCTTGGTCATCGCCGAGCAACCGCCCATCAGTGTCAGCGCGCCGCGTGATCTTCTCGACCGTCGCAAGCGCCACCGTCGGTCCGGCCAGGTTGCTGGCACGTTCGAGCAGCCTGTCCTCGGCCGCGAGCTGGGTTTCTGAGGTGAACACGGTTGAACTCTTCGGCCGGAACACCGACGTGCCGTCGGGCCGACGGAACACGACCGGTGACACGGCGAGCTCGGGTGGCGTCAGCCGGAGGGACACCTGCTCGGCGGCGTCGGCGACCATCGCGACGATTGCTTCTCGGTCTTGCATGGTCGCGAATCGCCAGCCCATCGTCTGCCTGGATGCCTCGGCCATGAGATTCCATCGCCGCCAGGTGGATCGCTTCTCACCGACCGTCTCGACGACTGAGCGCCCGATCGCGCCGATCACGTCGAGCGGCACGTCGTCGGCGCGAAGCAGCAGCGGCTTGTCGTTGTCGGTGACCTCGCGTGCCCACATCGTCGCGTCTCGGCCCAGTGTCTTCGTGGCGCGGTCGCGCCACTCTGCGGTGAGGTCGGCCAGAGATCGGACCTGCTTCTCTGGCCGGGTGGTCAGGGTGGCTTGGGCTCGGAGCTTCATGATTGCTGCGGGTGTTGGGCGCCGCCCGTGTGCTGCGACGTACTCGGTGATGAGACGGTCGGTCTCGATGTCGATGTGACGGGCGCGGGTGGAGAACTCGGCGATCAGTTTCTCCGGGACGCTGGTGATCGCCCAGGCCGGATTCTTGTCGCGGCCCATGTCTCGGGCTTCCCAGGTGACGCCGAAGATGCGGGTCATGTGGTCGGCGAACACGGCTTCGTGCAGCTCGGAGAGGGCAACGACGGCGGCGTGCATCGGCCTGCCGTCGAGTGAGCGCCACTTGCCGTCGAAGGCGGTCTTGGCCTTGTTGCTGATGACCACATGCGTGTGCAGGTGAGGGTCACCGGCACGGGAGTCGAAGTGATCGAACGCGGTTGCGACGAACCCGGTGACATCGACCTGCGCAACCGCGCCGTCCCCTGTGGTTGCGCCCGTGCGGGTGGCTGCAACCTCCCGTTCCATGAACGCAACTACCTCCGCAACTGCGCGGTGATGGGCCTCTCCGATGAGCGCCTGGACCCCGGCGTCAGCGACGGCCCACAACACGCTCGCTGACTTCGGAATCGAGAACGTGAAGTCGAAACCCGCCACGGCGCGCCGGGTGCCGCGAGCGGTCTCCTCGGCCACGATCTGCGCAACCGCCTCGCCCTTGGCGCCAGGGGTCAAGGCCGGATCGAGAGCGGCAATCCGCGATTCGATCCGCTCCTGCGGGGTCTTGTAGTTCGGGAATGCCAAGCCGAGTGGGTTGCCGGTGATGGGGTCTCGCCCCATGCCGATCAGGAGTTGGAGCTGGGCCTCTGAGACGCGGTCGCCTACGGAGAGTTCGCCGCTGCCAAGCACGCCGACTCCAGCGCCGAGCCAGCGTCCGGGAGGGGTCCCCGCCTCCGCGTAGTAGCGGGTCAAAGGTGTTGACAGCGACCTGTCACCGTCGGCGGCCGCGATCGTCTTGAGCAGGTACTTGTAACCGTCACCCGCCGACATCACGCGCATCGAAACAGTCATGCTCACCTCCGGTCTTGCCGGGCAGGTGAGCACCCGCGCCCGGTGACTTCTGCGGCGATAAAGCTCAGTTCCCCTCGACCTGCAAGAGGCGTGTGACCTCAGAAGGAGGGTCGAGCGGAGGCCCGAGGAAGAGGCTTCGGCGACGGTGCCGACGGGTGCTTGGCGGGGTGGCTCCGGTCGGCGTGGGGTGGTCATCGGATGCGTGTCGGAGTCGTGCACCTGACAGGTGACCAGCTCGGCATCGGTTCTCGACGAGGCACCGGATGTCGGGGACGACCGTCACCGGAGCGCTCTTCATGCACGAACCCAACACCAGCCGCGATTCACGACCCAGAATCGGGTCGCTGTTCAGCGGGTACGGCGGCCTTGACCTCGCCGTCGAGCACGTCTTCCACGCCAAGACTGTGTGGTTCTCCGAACTCAACGAGCCCGTCGCCCGCGTCTTCGCCAGGCACTGGCCCGACACGCCGAACCTCGGCGACATCACCACTATCGACTGGCGCCAGGTAGAGCCTGTGGATATCCTCATCGGCGGCTTTCCCTGCCAAGACGTATCCACCGTCGGCAAGCGCGCTGGCATCGCGCCCGGCACCCGCTCGGGGCTGTGGGCACACATGGCCGCAGCGATCGACGTACTCCAGCCCGAATGGGTCGTCATCGAGAACGTCCGCGGGCTGCTGTCCTCACCCGCAACGCGGCCACCGACAGAAGGAGACGACCATGACCAACGCAACCCCGGTGACGCAACCCTTCGCGGCATGGAACCCGACCCGTGGCATCTGGGAGACGACGCAGCTCGACCTCTACGGGCTCTCGGCGCCGTTCTCGGCGATCTGGCCGACCTGCGGCTGGATGCACGATGGATCGGCCTACCGGCTTCCCTTGTCGGCGCTCCTCACCACCGGCTCCGCATCTTCATCCTCGCCCGGCGCGCGCTTCCGCACCCCACTGGCAACCGACTCTTCGCGCGGCGGGGAGACTCTCGACCAGGTTCGAGCCCGGCGAGGGACGATCGCGCTCTCGCACCAGATCATCGACTTCGCACTCCACGGACCGGCTGGCTCGCCGAACAGGCGAGCCGAGTCGGAGACGCTGTGGTCCCTGATCGACGGACTGTTCAGCGCTGGGGACGCTACGCCGACGCCATCACCCGGTGGGAACACATCACCGGGCGACCCGCACCCGCCCCAGCCCTCCTGACGGATGCCGATGGGCCCCGTCCGGCAGCGGCTTTCGTGGAGTGGCTCATGGGCTTGCCAACAGGGTGGGTCACTGACGGCGCAGAGCTGACGCAGAACCAGCAGATCACCGCGCTCGGCAACGGCGTGTTGCCGCTACAGGCTGCGTCTGCGCTGACCGATGCGTCCGGTTGGGGAACAAAACGGCGGCCCGCCGGCGGCTGAGAGGATGGGAGGACCACGGACGTGAGCGGTCGTATGCACACCCCTGCGGTCTAAATCAGGTGTCCTCGGTAGTTCTCGCCTAGACTTAGAGGTGGCTGCGTGCTCGTCCGACGGTCGCAGCGCACAGCGGCGCCCTCGGCGCACAGACCGAAGGAGAACAGATGGCTGACGTGCAGGATCGCTGGCTCTCCGTCGAGGAGATTTGCCAGCACCTTGGAGTGAGCAGCGACACTGTCTACCGCTGGATTGATCGCTCAGCCATGCCCGCCCACAAGATGGGGCGAAAGTGGAAGTTCAAACGAGACCAGGTTGATGCCTGGATCGAAGCTGGCGGCGCTGCCGGCGACCCACGCGAAGAATCACCCGAAGGCGGGGCCAAGTGACGACGCCCCGCATACGAATCAACGCCGTGGACCTGTTCAGTGGGGCAGGCGGACTGACCCATGGCCTTGCCAAGGCCGGAATCAACGTCCGCGTCGGCGTCGATGTCGATCCCGCGTGCGAGTACCCGTACACGGAGAACAACAAGGCCAAGTTCCTCCTCAAGTCAGTCGGCGACATTGAGTCCGACGAGCTCGCCTCGTACTACCTGCCGAGAAGCGTTCGCCTGCTGGCTGGCTGCGCCCCGTGTCAGACGTTCTCTTCCTACAACCAGAAGGCTTCAACCGACGACGACCGGTGGTGGTTGCTGCGGCATTTCTCGCGGCTTGCAGGAGAATTGCTCCCAGAGTTGGTCACCATGGAGAACGTGCCCGGTCTGATCGACCATGCTGTCTTCGATGAGTTCGTTGCATCGCTCGAAGCCAGCGGTTACGAGGTATCCAAGCAGGTTGTCAACTGCCAAGACTACGGTGTTCCGCAGCACCGAAATCGACTGGTTCTCCTCGCTTCGCGCCTTGGCCCGATCAGTCTCCTCAGCCCCGCTCAGTTCAAGGCGAAGCCGACGAGCGTTCGCGAAGCGATCGGCAACGGGAGGGTGCCAGCCCTGGCAGCGGGCTCAGCAGATGCAACAGATCGGTTGCACCAAGCCTCTGGGCTGTCCTCACTGAATCTGCGCAGGATCAAGGCGTCGAAGCCCGGCGGCACCTGGCGTGATTGGCCCGACGAACTTGTCGCTGAGTGCCACAAGAAGGAGTCCGGCAAGACCTACCCCGGTGTGTACGGTCGCATGGCTTGGGACGAGGCCGCTCCTACCATGACCACCCAGTTCTACGGGTTCGGTAACGGACGCTTCGGGCACCCTTCCCAGGATCGAGCGATCTCTCTACGAGAGGGAGCGATCTTGCAGGGCTTCCCCCCGAACTACCAGTTCGTCGCGCCCGGTGCCCCTGTGCACATGAAGACCATCGGCAGACTGATCGGCAACGCAGTGCCTGTCACCCTTGGCGAACTCATCGGCCGGAGCATGAAGGCCCACGTCAAGGCGCATCGTGAGGATGTTCTTCGTCTGCTTGCTGAGGGCCAGCTCGCATGACACCAGACCAAGCACACTCAACTCAGACTGTTCCTGAACCCGGCCAGCTCGTCGAGGTACGTCGTCGCCAATGGGTTGTGTCTGAAGCGCCAACAGGGAGCGCGCTGCCCGGGACGCGTCCGCAGCACCTCGTCACGCTCTCCTCGCTGGACGAGGACGCGCTAGGAGAAGAGCTTCAGGTGATTTGGGAACTTGAGCCTGGTGCGCAAGTACTCGAAAAGGCCGGGCTGCCGGAGATCACCGGCTGGGACTCGGATGACCGGCTGGAGGCTTTCCTTGACGCGGTGCGCTGGGGCGCGGCAACCAACGCGAACCGCACGTTCCTCCAAGCACCGTTCCGCAGCGGCATCTCCATTGAGGACTATCAGCTTGATCCACTCGTCAGGGCCATCGACATGGCACGGGCGAACCTCCTGATCGCGGACGATGTGGGCCTCGGCAAGACCATTGAGGCTGGCCTGGTTGTCCAGGAGTTGCTGATCCGGCATCGAGCCCGCACGGTTCTCGTCGTTTGCCCAGCGAGCCTTCAGATCAAGTGGCAAACGGAGATGCAGGAGAAGTTCGGTCTGGAGTTCCGAATCGTCGATACGGAGTACGTCAAGCAGCTACGACGCAGCAGAGGAATCCAAGCAAACCCGTGGACTTCTTTCCCACGGCTCATCACGTCAGTGGATTGGGCCAAGTCAGGCGAGGGCCTGCGGTTGCTCAAGGACATCCTCCCTACCTCAAGCACCTACCCGCGTAAGTTCGACATCCTCATCGTCGACGAGGCCCACAACGTCGCGCCTGCCGCAGCCACGCGGTATGCCCTTGAGAGCCAACGAACGAGGCTGATCCGGACTCTCGCCCCCAACTTCTCCCACCGCTTGTTCCTGACTGCCACCCCGCACAATGGCTACCAGGCGTCCTTTACCTCGCTGTTGGAGCTTCTGGACGATCAGCGTTTCGCTCGCTCCGTTCTGCCGGACGAACAACAGCTGCATCGCGTCATGGTTCGCCGCCTCAAGAGCGACATCACGGACCCTGACGGCAAGCGCATCTTCCCCGAGCGAAGACTCGTCGCGCTCGAAGTCGCCTACACCGAGAGTGAGATCGAAGCACACGCACTGCTTCAGGATTTCATCACCGACCGCTCAAAGTCTGTTGGCAGTGGCAAGTATGCCTATGGCACGGATTTTGCTCACAAGCTCCTCAAGAAGCGCCTGTTCTCTTCGCCGCTCGCGTTTGCGACGACGCTCGCGCGCCACCGCGAGACGCTGAGCCGCGGCTCGCGCGCATCCAAGCCCCTCGGCGCCATGGATGATCGGGTGTTGCGCAAGGCGATCCTTCGCGCCGAGGAGGACCAGGCGAACGACTCCACGCTGGAGGACGCCCAGCACGAGGCCGTGGAACTGGCCTCCGAGCTCGCCGTACCGCTGACCCAGAGCCAGCGCGACACGCTGGACCGGCTGACCGTCTGGGCCGAAGGCGCGCGCAACAAGCCCGACTCCAAAGCGAAAGCGATTCTCGAATGGATTGAGTCGCATCTCAAAGAGCCCGATGGTCAGTGGAACAACAAGCGCGTCATCCTGTTCACTGAGTACCGCGCGACGCATAGCTGGCTCCAGCAGATTCTCGCGAGCCACGGATACGGTGGCGACCGCCTGGCGTTCCTCCACGGCGATGTCGACCCGGACGATCGCGAGACCGTGAAGGCGGCCTTCCAAGCCGACCCAGCGGTGTCCCCAGTGCGCATTCTGCTTGCAACCGACGCCGCATCCGAGGGGATCGACCTCCAGAACCACTGCAACTACCTCATCCACGTCGAGATTCCCTGGAATCCGAACGTCATGGAGCAGCGCAACGGGCGCATTGATCGCCACGGTCAGAAACAAGACACCGTTTTCATCTGGCACCCGGTGGGTCGAGCACGCAGCGTTAGCGCACTCACCCCAGGTGAGGTTGCTGGCGACCATGAGTACCTGATGCGAGCGGCGAACAAGGTCGAAACGATCCGCGAAGACCTCGGCAGTGTTGGGCCAGTCCTCGCGCAGCAGATCGAAGAGATCATGCTCGGGCGGCGGAACCGCTTCGATACGGTCTCGGCTGAGGCCAACGCAGCACGCGCCCGCCGATTCGTTGCCGCTGAGCGCCAACTGCGCGATCGGATTCAGCGCTTGCACCAGACTCTGATCCAGGCGCGAAGCGAATTTCGCATGTCACCAGAGAACATCGAACGCGCAGTCAGCGTGGCCCTCGACCTGGCAGAGAAGCCTCCACTGACCCAGGTGAAGCTGTCCGGCGCGTCAGACGCAGTTGCTTTCACGGTGCCTGAGCTCACTGGGTCTTGGGGCAAGGCAGCTCGGGGACTTGAACACCCACACACCCAGGAACGGCGCCCGATCACTTTCGATCATGAGGCCTCGAAGGGCCGCGATGACGTGGTGCTTGCGCACCTCGGACACAGACTGGTCCAGATGTGCTTGCGGCTCCTACGTGAGGAAATCTGGAAGCTGCACGACACCAAGAAGCTGAACCGCGTAGCTGTCCGGGTAGTACCGGACAGCCTTGCTCCGCAGCCCGTTGTCCTCCTCTGGTCACGACTCGTCATCACCGGCGGGGATCATCGTCGGCTTCACGAGGAACTGACTCTGTCCGGAGGTGAGCTTGGCCACGACCGCTTCAACAGGATCACCCAGGTTGCCAAGCGCGAAGAGCTGCTCGCATCGGCCACCCCGGTCAATCCGAGCGACGCTCTGTTCGCCGTCCTCAAGGAGAGATTCGCGAACAGCAAGCAATCCATCATGAGCGCGGTCGAAGCCCGGTCCAAAGAGCGCCTCGATAGCCTCGACAAGACACTCAACGATCGACTGACCCACGATCTGACCGACCTCCACTCTGTGCTCGACGAGCTCGAACAAGCAATCACCAAGGAGCTGAACCCCGACGACGCCGAGGGCGATCTCTATCTACCGGGCCTGTCACCGCAAGAGATGAGCCAGGTATCCAAGGACATCGCTGCCCTCGAAAGCCGCCTCGCCCGCATCCCGGCAGAACGCGCGGCTGAAGAGGCGGCGATTAGGCGTCAGTACGCCGATCCAGTCGCACGCACCTTCCCCGCCGCGGTGCTCTTCCTGGTCCCTGAGTCCATGGCACAGAGGGGGTGAACGCGTGGTCGCACAGTCGCAGCAAATCGAATGGCTCTCGTTGGTCGAGACCAGCGGGCCGTTCCTGACGCTCACAGTCCTCGAACAGGCTTTCCCCCAAGGCCTCGAATCGGTTGAGACCCCTCGACGCCAGCAATTCCGCTCCGCCTACTCTGAGTGGCGCGAAGCCGTCGACGAGGACGACGAGCTTCTGCCTCAACTTCACGACGCGTGGGTCAATCTGGTCCTCACCGAGTTGCTTGAGTTCGACGAGGAGTCGGCAACGCCCCACCCTTCCTGGGGTGCCGGTGCCGTGTCGGTCTCGTCGCCTGATGGGACCGCGCACTACGCGCCTACATGGATCATCCACGCTCCAGGTTCGACGGAGCCGCGTGCGTTCGTCGTGGTGACTCGCCCTGACGCTGACCTTGAGTCCGCCGCTCAGTCCGACGGCTGGATCGCCAGCGAAGCGGAGCGCATGACCCTGCTGTGTCGAGAGCACGGGGTCCGAGTCGGGATCGTGACGAACGGCGAATCGTGGGTGCTCATCAACGCACCCATCGATGCGCCCTCCGGGAAGGCCATCTGGCACTCGCGCTTCTGGTTCCAAGAACCTGCCACGCTCAAGGCGTTCCAGTCTTTGCTTGGCGTGAGACGTTGCTTCGGACCTGCCGACCAGACCCTTGAAGCGCTTCTAGACGAGTCGCTGAAGCACCAGGAGGAAGTCACCGACACACTCGGTGAGCAGGTACGCCGAGCTACCGAGGTCCTAATCCAGGCTCTCGACAAGGCCGACCAGGACCGCAATCGGGAACTCCTGCACGACGTACCCCCATCACTGCTCTATGAGGCTTCACTCACAGTCATGATGCGCCTGGTGTTCGTCTTGTGCGCCGAAGAGCGAGGCCTCTTCCTCCTCGGCGACCCCGTGTACGACCAGAACCTCGCAGTCTCGACACTCCGTGGAAAACTCGCTGAGGAAGCAGACCAACTGGGAGACGAGGTACTTGAACGCCGCTATGACGCTTGGGCGAGACTCCTATCTGCGTTCCGCGCTGTGTACGCGGGTATTGAGCACGAAGACCTACGACTGCCCGCCATGGGCGGCTCGCTCTTCGATCCGGACCGATACCCGTTCCTCGAAGGCCGTGCGCTAGGCACCTCGTGGCTGGACACCACCTCGGAGCCGCTGCCGATCGACAACCGCACTGTCCTCCTGCTCCTGAACTCTTTGCAGGTCCTGGAGCAATCTCGTGGTGCGCTCGCCCTCTCGTATCGAGCCCTTGATGTCGAGCAGATCGGACACGTCTACGAGGGGCTGCTTGACCACACCGTGGTTCGTGTCCCGACCATCACGCTCGGACTTGAGGGCTCGGCGAAGAACCGCTATCCAACGGCGAGCTTGGCCGAGATGGAGTCGCTACGGCTTGAGAGCCAAGACGCACTTATCTCCAAGATCGCTGAAGTGACAGGACGGGCCACATCGACGATCCGAAAAGAGCTAGCGAAGCCGCCTTCAGACACAGTACGGACCGCCCTCTTGAGTGCCGCGAATGGGAACACTGTCCTACTTGAGCGCATCACACCGTTCGCTCACCTCGTGAGAAACGATGCCTGGGGGGAGCCGATCATCTATGGGGCTCACTCGTTCATGGTGACACCGGGCGCGGATCGACGCGAAAGCGGCACACATTACACACCGCGCTCGCTGACCGAGCAGATCGTGGAGGCGGCACTCGAACCGCTGGTCTATGTCGGCCCAGCGGAGGGCCAGCCGCGAGATCGGTGGCTCCTCAAGTCTCCGAGCGCGATTCTTGATCTCAAGGTCTGCGATCCCGCGATGGGCTCAGGCGCCTTCCTTGTGCAGGCTTGCCGATACTTGGCGGACCGACTCATTGAAGCGTGGGCTCTTGCCGAAGCTCACGGCAGGTACATAACTGTCGACGGAGAAGTGGACGAAGCTCCTGGAGCTACCGACCCCATGCCTGGGCAGGCAGACGAACGAATCAACGTCGCACGGAGGCTTGTCTCGCAGCGCTGCCTCTATGGGGTGGACATCAATCCACTGGCAGTTGAACTCGCCAAACTGTCAATTTGGCTCGTGACCCTGTCTGAAGGTAAACCGTTCGGATTCCTTGATCACAACTTGCGCTCCGGCGATAGCCTGCTCGGAATCCACCGGATCGAGCAACTCGTGCAGATGCGCCTCAGTCCCGCTCCAAATGAACGTCAGACGGGACTCCTGGACGACGTGGTCGCTGATGCAGTGCAACGTGCCAACGCGATCCGCGTTCAACTTCGATCCTCAAGAGAACTGGACATCGCGGATGTGCTTGCTTCGGCCGTCCTGGATCGTCAGGCCCGAAGTATCGTACGCGGAGTTGACCTACTTGCTGATGCGTTCATGGGTGAGGTTGTGCGTCTCGGTCCTCAGTCCAAGAACCTCAACGGCGTGTCCGATTCGGTTGCGCTCCGAGCACCCGATTTTCTGAGCGTATCTCGGGCGGAACAGAGCTCGATCGTGCGGCAAGTGCAAAGCGCGCTTGACACGGACCTCCCGGAAGCGGGTTCCAGTAGGCGCCCGTTCCACTGGCCCCTTGAGTTCCCAGAAGTCTTCCTTGCCGGGGGTTTCGATGCCATCGTTGGCAATCCACCTTTCTCAGGAGGTCGAAAAATCGGGCGGAGCTTAGGGGAGGCGTATACGCGGTACCTTCAGTCTGTTAGGAACTACGTGAAGGGGTCGCCGGATCTTTGCGCGTACTTCTTCCTCCGAGCGGTGGCCCTTCTCAAGTCCGGTGGCGAACTTGGCCTACTAGCGACAAAATCGATATCGGAGACCGGGTCGCGGGTAGTGTGCCTGGACCAGATACTTCGTGGTGGGAACACCTTCCGCCGCGCGATTCGGCGCCAACCTTGGCCGGGTAAGGCGTCGGTAATCGTCTCGGTCGTATGGGTGCACATCGGCCAATGGCACGGCAGCGTCCGTTTGGGTGACGAACCAGTGGGTTCGATCACGAGCTCCCTCGAAGAGGACCACCAACTCCGGCGGCCTCATAAGCTGACTGAGCTCAAGGGCAGGTTTGCCCAAGGCCAGGATGTGATGGGGCGTGGCTTCGAACTAACGGAGGCAGAGCGCGCCGCGCTTCTGCAAGCAGACCCGGCATTGGATGAGGTCATCCTCCCGTTGTTCAACGGCAAGGACTTGAACCAGATGCCCACGCTCGCTCCCTATCGGTGGGTGATCTATTTCCGGGATTGGCCCGAAGAGAAAGCTCGTCGATACTCTGCGGCATTCGAACGAGTGGAGAAGCTTGTAAAGCCGTACCGCGACTCGCTTACAGGGCAAATACACCAGAAGGACTTCTGGAAGTTCTGGGACCTGCGACCGGCCCTGGTCCTGGAACTGGAGAATCGTGAAAGGGTACTCGCTTCCACGATTGTGACCAAGTATGTGGCGTTCCGCTTCGTCCGCACAGGGAACATCTTCAACAAGAAGGTGAAACTCTATTTCTTTGACGCATGGTCGGATTTCGCTCTGCTTCAGTCCAGCGTCCACCAGGAATGGGCCTTCTGGACGTCTGGGACTCTGGGCGCCGGCGGCCTGAACTACTCAACGTCAGCTTCTCTTGAAACATGGCCTATGCCCGCTACTGAGGGAGCAACCGACCTATCAGTCTTGGGAGAGAGGTTCCATTCATTACGCGAAGAGGCCCTCTCAGTGCTCGGCGTGGGCCTGACAGACTTCTACAACCGTTTTCACGACCGCAGTTTGAACGGCGCACTTCTTTCTGAGCTTCGGGCGATTCAAGCAGATATGGACATGGCGGTCTTGCGGGCGTACGGCTGGTCCGAGCTGGATGCTGCGCACGGGTTTTACGAGATGGACTACCTCTCACCGAAAGATAATGTGCGCTTCACGCTCGCCCCGCGAATCAGAATTGAAGTGCTGAGGCGTCTGTCAGCGCTCAACCATGAGCGCTACGCCGAGGAACAGGCGGCACCTGGGAGCGGAGTGCCGATGCGTGCACGACGCGACAAGTTGGCAACGATCCCGTCACTACTGGATGACTCGCGACTGGCAGAGGGGTAAGTGGATACTATGCAGAACGCTTGGGCTTTAGAAGTCGCGCAGGCTGAGTTCGACGGGTTCTCAGTCACCCACTACTCGCCAGTGAATGATCAGCGCGTTCACCCGGGGGACGGCTTGCTCTTGGTCGAGGGCGGCACAGGGTTCGCGGTTGGTCGCGTCTACCGTGTCAAGGACACGGCCGAGGGGCAGGTCATCTACCTTGATCTACTCGCTCGGGCTGGTGACCCTGCTCTTTTGGGAACTCTCGGTATTGAGGTCCAGATGGCACCCGGCACAGCCCGGCTCGAGTGGGGTACTTTCGAGCAAGCCGTGGTTCGGCTGACCGGTAGCACGTTCGGAACTATCCCGAAGTTGTCCGGTAAGACGAAGGCCGAGCAGGCCTACGTGCGGGAGCTCCTTCGCCTCGCTGTCGTCGACGATCTGCTCGGCCCCGCGAACGGCCCCCACGAGGAGATCGTGGGCATGAGCGTGCGCGACCGGTACCTGGTGGGCAAGCTTGCGCCCCTGGACCCCGCGCACAACTCGCCACAGAGCTCGGAGTTCGCTGAGGAAGAGATCACCGACGGTGATACGCCCGGCGATCTCCGTGTCTACGGGAATGAGGCGCACATCAGCCGCGATTCCGTACCGGCCACGAGCCCGGCCGAGGAAGACGACGAACCAGAGGTCAACGCTTCCGAGAGCCAGTCACTGGTTCCGTCCTCCATGGGACTGACGTTCTGCGTGCCAGAGGACCAGGAAGCGGTCGAGGTCGCGGTGTCGTGGGGACGCTATGTACGAAGCAAGTCGGAAGAGTCGGGGAAGCGTTGCTGGAAGCGAATCCCCGCAGGCGGCAAGGTCACGCTCGCGCTGAGCGAAGGACCACTCACGCCATGCATCGTGGACAACGCAGTGTCCGAGGTTCGTCTCCAAGGAAGCGTCAGTCGGCCGGTCGGTCAAGGTGATCGACTGGTGACGCTGTTTCTGGTCAACGGACAGACCGAGCCGCAGCAGAACCGTGACCAAGCCTGGGTCTTCCAGCCGGAGATCGTTGTACAAGACGAAGCTGGCGGCGCTGTCTTCCGCCGTCGACCGTTGCTTGATGTCGAGCAGCACGACGAAGAACGGCTGTCGCTGGAGATGATCTACAGGAGGCGTGTCGAGTTTGCCACCGGCCACGGAACCTCGGTCCACGCAGTGGTTAGTGCATCCGACCCTGAACTGGCGACTGAGGTACGGACCACCGTCATCCCCGATCAGGAAATCCAGATCACCGAAGCCCCTGGGGCCGACTCAGCCGACCGTGCGGCCCTCCGCGAGTTGAGGGAGCACGGTTGGCTCGATATGGAGAAGCTAGCTGATTCAGCCGAGCTGTCCGACGACGAACTACTCTCAGCCCTGACCGTTCTCACCGGGGACTATGAGGGCTGGATTGCAGAGAACCGCGCTGCCATCGGGGTATCCGTCGAGGGCTACGACACCCAAGCCCAAGACGCTATGGAGCGTTGCGAACTCATCCTCGAACGACTCAAGGAAGGCATCTCGACGCTGCGCCTGAACACGGATGCCATGTCGGCGTTCCGGTTCGCCAACCGCGCTATGGCACAACAGCGTGTTCGTGGCATCTACGCCCGCAAACGTCGCCAGGGCGAGGCGGTTGCGGTGGACGAGCTGAACATCCCTGCAAACCGCACCTGGCATCCGTTCCAGCTGGCTTTCCTGCTCCTATCTGTCCCGGCGTTGGCAGACCCAGAGCACTCGGATCGGACAGAACCGCTGGCCGCATACGCCGACTTACTCTGGTTCCCAACCGGCGGCGGCAAGACTGAGGCATATCTTGGTGTCGCGGCATTCGCCATGTCGATCCGACGCCTCCAAGGAACGCTCGGCGGCCTTGATGCCACACGCGGTCTCGCCGTCATCATGCGCTACACGCTGCGCCTGCTCACCTTGCAGCAGTTCCAGCGAGCCTCAACCCTCATCTGCGCCATGGAGTTGCTCCGCAAACAAGACCCCGAGACCTGGGGCTCGGAACCCTTCACTCTTGGCCTCTGGGTTGGCGGGAAGGTGACACCGAACCGCACAGAGGACAGCCATGAGGCGATCGAGAAGGAGCGTGACAACCGCCGCGACACAGGCTCAACGCCCGCGCAGTTGACCAGCTGCCCCTGGTGTGGTTCTGCGATCAACCCTGGCCGAGACATCACCGTCGAGAAGTATCCTGGCGCAGACCAGACGTTCATCTATTGCAGCGACAAGTATGGCCGTTGCGAGTTCTCCAAGGCCCAATACCCCGACCTTGGACTCCCTGTCGTTGTGGTGGACGAGGAAATCTATCGTCGTCCACCATCGATGCTGATCGCCACGGTCGATAAGTTCGCGATAATGGCGTGGCGCGGACAGACTCGGACCCTGTTCGGTGCTGCCACGTCGGAATGCCCGCGTCATGGCCTGTTGTGGCACGGGAGTCCTTGCCATGGAAACCACAAGGCTGAGCGAGGAAGACCCGCGACCCGTGTGAAGGTGATTTCGCCGCTTCGGCCACCCGACCTCATCATTCAGGACGAGTTCCACCTCATCAGTGGACCCCTTGGAACGATGGTTGGCGTCTATGAGACGGCCGTCGATGAACTGTCCACGTGGACCCTGGGCGACAAGCGGGTCCGGCCGAAGGTCATCGCCTCGACCGCCACCGTCCGAAAGGCCGAGGAACAGGTGAATAACGTGTTCCTACGCCAAGTCGCGATCTTCCCGCCACACGGGTTGGACGTTGAGGACAACTTCTTCTCGGTGCAGCGCTCCACAGAGGACCGACCCGGCAGGCTCTACCTCGGCATCTGCTCGCCAGGCAGCTCACGGCCTGCGGTGCTCATCCGCGTGTACGTCGCATTGCTCACTGCCGCGAAGACCCTCTTCCAAGACTTCGGCGCTGCCGCGGATCCCTACATGACCCTTGTCGGCTACTTCAACTCACTACGCGAACTCGGAGGCATGAGGCGCCTGGCCGAGGATGATGTGCAGACTCGTGCGTATCGGGTGGAGATGAGTGACGTGAGCCGCCCTGGCCTGACACAACGCTCGGTGAACCAGGTGGACGAGCTGACCTCACGGGTCACCAGCAAGGAGATTCCGCAGAAGCTTGACCGCCTGGAGTTGCCTTTCAAGGAGAAGTGGGAGTCTGGAGAGGCTCGCGCCTACGACATCGTTCTTGCCACCAACATGCTGTCGGTGGGCGTTGACGTGAACCGTCTCGGCCTCATGGTCGTCAACGGACAACCGAAGAACACCGCCGAGTACATCCAGGCCACGAGCCGCGTCGGACGTTCGTTCCCTGGCCTCGTTGTCACAGTCCTCACCTGGAGCAGGCCGCGCGACCTGTCGCACTATGAGACGTTCGAGCACTACCACTCGACGTTCTACAAGCACGTCGAAGCCCAGTCCGTCACTCCGTTCGCTCCCAGGGCACTTGATCGTGCACTGACGGGCACCATGGTCAGCCTGATGCGGCTCGGCAACGACTCGCTGAACCCGAATCTCGGTGCCCAGTCGATGGACAAGACCTCCGGACCAGAAGCAACCCAAGCGATCGAGGCCGTCTCGGAACGGGCGTGGAAGGCCAAAGACAAGGCCGCGCGCGACCTCGTTCTCGGGATGGCCCGTGACCGGACCGACCGTTGGGCAAAGGAAGCGGCAATGGGCGGGCGCCGCCTTGGCTATGAGACTGAGCGCGGGCAGGGCGATGTAGTCGGGCTGTTGAGAAAGTCTGGTGCCCAAGCGTGGGACGAGTTCACTGTCCCGATGTCCATGCGAGAGGTAGAACCCGGCGTTCAACTCGTGATGGACGCGTCAAGACGCTCGGCTGATGCCCCTCCGTGGAAACCACGGTCTCGACCCAGTGACGGAGGCGCCGCATGAGCACGAACAACCATGTCGTGGGCCAGGTCCGTCCGAGTCAGCTCCTGTGGGCTTACGGGCCGGGTTCAATCGTTGATCTGCCAAACCTGTCCGTCGTCACGATGGGGCTGAACAAATGGGACCCCAACAGGTGCCCGCCAGTTGAAGAAGCCCGATTGCTCGCTGAGGTCAAGCGTGTCCTCGGCCCGCACGTGCAGCGGCTCCGCATCCCCCCGTTCCTCCAGGAAGACCGACCGGACCCGTTCTCTGCCGAGGGCCGTGTTGGCGTCCCGGTGAGCCCGTTCCCGCGATGGTTGCGCTGCATCAAGTGTGGGCTTCTCGCCGAGTACGATTCGGGCCTGTTCGACATCAAGAGTTTTCCGTACCGGCCAGAGCGAACCCACTTCCTGCACACGAACTGTGACAAGGGCAAGCATGCGGACGCCGTGCCTGCTCGCTTCCTACTTGCCTGCCGTAACGGGCACCTTGATGACTTTCCATGGAACTGGTTCATCCACGGTGGATCGGACTGTAAGGGAACATTCCGATTCTTCGAGCGGGGCGCGTCCCTGCAGACCGAGAACCTTTGGGTCAAGTGCGATACCTGTGACAACGCTCGCTCGCTTGTCCACGCATTCGGAAAGGACGCCGCAGACAATCTTCCTGGGTGCCGGGGGCGGCATCCTCACCTCGACTCATACGAGGATTGCACCCAAGAACCCCGCACGATCCTGCTTGGCGCGACCAACAGTTGGTTCCCCGTCACCCTCTCCGTGCTTGCCATCCCGCTAGAGAAGAACCAGCTCAGCCAGCTGGTCCTTGATGGCTGGGAGCACTTCGCAGACGTGGAAGACGAAGCTGAGCTCAGAGGCATCGTCAAGACCCTGGTCCGAACCAGCGCCTTGCCCGGCATAGACAAGTGGGATGTCCCCAGCATCTGGCAGGCGATCGAACACCGCAAAGCCGGGAAGGGCATTGAGGTCGTCTCTGAAGGAGACATCAAGGGCCCCGAGTGGGAGGTTCTGACCTCAAGCAGTCCGCCGAGCGACTGGCCCCACTTCATGAGCACGGCCGTTGCAGCGCCAGCTGGGTATGAAGCTCAGGTCGAGCGCGTGCTCCTGCTAGAACGGCTCAGAGAAGTCAACGCACTTATCGGATATACCCGCGTCGAAGCACCCGAGGAAACGAGCGACCCTGACGAGCGTCCACCAATGGCCGCGCTTACGAGAGGCACAACGGAGTGGGTGCCGGCCAGTGAAGTGCACGGCGAAGGAGTCTTCATCGAGTTCAACGAGTCCGTCATCAAGTCGTGGGAGCAGAATGCTCCGGTAGCCGACCGCGACAAGACTCTGTTCGTCGGTCACCAGGGCTGGCGGAACGCTCGCCATCTGAAGCCTGACGTTGGCTTCCCCCCGAGCCGGTACACCATGCTCCACACCATCGCGCATCTCCTCATTCGCGAGCTCGCGCTTGAGTGCGGATACAACGCCGCAAGCATCCGAGAGCGCGTATACGCGAGTTCGGACCCCGAGGCGCCGATGGCTGGCATCCTGCTCTACACAGCCGCCGCCGATTCGGACGGTACGCTCGGAGGCCTCGTCGACCTCGGCAAACCTGATTTCCTGGGTCGGCTACTCGACCAAGCGCTCGAACGAGCCTCCATCTGCTCGTCAGACCCTCTATGTTCCGAGCACGATCCGAGCAAGGACCGCTCGCTCCACGCAGCCGCTTGCCATTCGTGCACGTTCGTTTCAGAGACCTCGTGTGAACGCGGCAACCGCTACCTGGACCGGGCCCTCGTGATCCCCACGCTGAGGGACGATCAGGCCTGCCTGTTCCATGGGAGCAGTGCCTGACATGGACGAGCTTCTTGCCGTTATCGCGGAGCTGGGGCTGGAGCTCCATCCTGATCGCGTTCGCGTAGTTGCCTCCAAGATCGAAGGACTCGGATCAGTGGAGCAGTTCGCGCTGGCTCGGCCGGCCTTCGGCCCCAACGCCGACAAGGTGCTCATCACCAGGCTTGGTCAGGCATGGCACGGCGCATACTCAATGTCGCCACGGGACGTGGCGACCGCACTTAGGGGAGCATCGGCAACGGCTGTCGAGCAGCAGCGCCGCGGCTCGGTCGAACTCGCTTGGACAGGGCCGTCTTCTGGCCAGGTGCCAGTCCGGCATACCGAGCAGGTGCTCATGGAAGTCATCAACGCAGCACAGCGGCGTCTCTTCATTGTCAGTTTCGTGGCTTACCAGGTGAAGTCGATCGGCAAGGCGTTGACCGAGGCAGTCGAACGCGGGGTCCAGGTCGACGTTCTGCTTGAGTCCTTGATCGCGCATGGCGGGAAAGTCGATCACGACTCGGTGGAGGCGATGCGAAAGCTGGTGCCGTCAGCTCGGCTGTTCGCATGGTCGGCCCACGAGAAGGGCGCTGGAGACCAGTATCCCGGTGTGGTCCATGCGAAGTGCGCCGTCGCCGACGGTCGGGTCGCTTTCATCACGAGCGCGAATCTCACCTCTGCGGCAATGGAGCGGAACATGGAGCTCGGAGTTCTCGTCACGGGCGGGAACCTCCCTGAAGAGCTTCACAATCACCTTGAGGCGCTGATCGCGACGAAAGTGCTGGAGCCGGTCCAGCCCGCTACCTAGTCGCTTCTGATCTGGCGTCGGT
>JAKDKI010000042.1 GCA_030453435.1 Kocuria sp. | reverse complement strand
CGGATACCTCGCGAGGTTGTCAGACGGCTCAGGACCACCAGCAGGAGGTCCAAGATGATGGCCAGCAGGATGACACCGACGACTCCCACCACCACGGATTCGAAGGCGTTGGCCCCGCCCAGGCGGGAGAGACCGGAGAAAATGAAGCCACCCAGGCCGGGGCCCAGGGTGTAGGCGGCCACGGCGGCAATGCCCATGACCATCTGGGCAGACACGCGAATGCCCGCCAGGATGATGGGCCACGCCATGGGCAGTTCCACGGTGGCCAGGGTGCGGAAACGGCTCATGCCAATACCGCGAGCGGATTCGACCACGGAGGCGGGAATGCTGTTCAACCCCACCACCGCGTTACGGAGGATGGGCAGGGTCGCGAAGAACGTGACCACGATGACCGCTGGAACCACACCGAACCCGAACGGCGCGATCAGTAGACCGATCAGAGCGAAGGACGGAATGGTGAGGCCCATGGCCGAGACCCCGTTGGCCAGCGCACTGGCCGTCCTACTCCGGTAGACCAATGCGGACAGCACCACGGCCAGAACGGTGGCCAGCACAAGGCACTGCACCACCAGGCTGAAATGCTGCCACGAGGCGAACAAAATCTGTTGTTGACTATCTCTGACGAAACCCCACACGCGCGTACCGTCCCCACCCTCCCCGCAGGCAGAGGGCTGCATCGTCCATAGTGGTCAGATTGCTGTTGATTCCCACGCAGGTTAGGGCCGATTTAGCGCATTCTTGTGTATTACGACATACGTTCTTCGTATCGTGACCCGTTCGTGACCTTAAGGGCCGGGGTCCTGAATGAGGCCGAGCCTCCTCGACGAGATCGCACCGGCAGACAGCGAGGTCGCCGGCAGCCTTCGCAATCGAGTGTTCTCGGGGCCGGCCGTGTCGCTCATAGCGGACAGCCCGCGAATCTTCTTGCCAACGTCGCCGCGCGGTGGAACCGTAGAACCATAATCACATTGAAAGGAGCCTTACCAATGGCTGACTTGACCGGTAAGAAGATTCTCTCGCTGCAGACCAACCGCGGCGTGGAGCAGGACGAGTTGAAGGTTCCCCTGGAAAAGCTGCGCGAAGCGGGTGCCACCGTCACCGTTGCATCGCAGGAGACCGGCGAGATCCAGAGCCTCGTGGGCGACTGGGATCTGGGTGAGACGTTCCCCGTGGATCAGACCATCGCGGACGTGAACGAGTCCGAGTACGACCTGTTGCTGCTGCCCGGCGGCACGCTCAACGCGGATACCCTGCGCCTTGATGAGGATGCCCAGAAGATCGCCAAGGCGTTCGCTTCCTCTGGCCGCCCCGTCGCGTCCATCTGTCACGGCCCGTGGTTGCTGGTGGAGACCGGCCTGGTGGACGGCAAGACCCTGACCTCCTACGACTCCGTCAAGGTCGACATCACCAACGCCGGCGGCACCTGGGTGGATGAGCCCATGAAGCGCTGCCCCGCCAAGGACTGGGTGCTCATTACCTCGCGTAACCCCGGTGACCTGGAACCGTTCGTCCAGGCCATCAAGGATGAATTGAGCGCCTGAGGTCACTGACCGGATCACCTGGCTGAGCCCTAGTCAGAGTTGATCCAAATCAGAACCAAAGCTGCCCCGGCCGCGTCACGCGACCGGGGCAGCTTTCTTGGTCATGATTGTGCCGGACAGGATCCGGCCGGCAGTCGCCCGCGCTACTTGCCGAGCACGTCCTTCAATGCGCCCAGGATGAGCGCCACGGAATCCGGCGCGGCATTGGGGCCCATCAGTCCGATACGCCACACGGTGCTCGCGAACTCCTTGACGCCGGCACCGATCTCCAGGTTGTACTTCTCGAGGAGCTCCTTACGGACCGCCGCGGAGTCCACGCCTTCCGGAACCTTGACGGTGGTCAGCTCGGGCAGGCGATACCCCTCCGCGGCGAACAGCTCGAGGCCCATGGCCTCGAGTCCGTCCTGGAGCGCCTGGCCTGCGGCGTAGTGACGGTCGCGAACGGCGTCGAGACCCTCACCCAGAATGCGCTGCAGCCCCGCGTCCAGGGACGCGATCATGGCCACCGGAGCGGTGTGGTGGTAAGTGCGCGAGGCGCTGCCGGAGGTTTCCCCCACGTAGCCGCCCAGCATGCCAAGGTCCAAGTACCACGAGCGCGGGTTCTCCACGCGGCGCTCCCACGCACGGTCGGACACTGTGAAGGGCGCCAGACCGGGGGCCACACCCAGGCACTTCTGGGTGCCGGCGTACCCGATATCGATGCCCCATTCATCGGCCTTCAGCTCGATGCCGCCGATCGAGGTTACGGCGTCCACGAGGAGCAACGCGTCGCCCTTGATCGCACCGAGGGCAGCGATGTCAGAACGCGCACCCGTTGAGGTCTCCGCGTGAACGGCGGCGATGATCGCGGGGTTCGGGTGCGCCTCGGCCACCTTCTGAGCGTCCACGGGCTGGCCGAATGGGAAGTCCACCCGAACCACCTCGGCACCACAGCGTGCTGCGACATCGCACATGCGCTCACCGAATAAACCATTGACCGCGACAACCACCACGTCACCGGGGTTCACGAAGTTCACGAACGCCGCTTCCATACCCGCCGAGCCGGTGGCCGAGATCGGCAACGTGCGGCGATTGGAGGTTCCCCACACCTGGCGCAGACCATCGCACGCACGGTCCATGATCTCCAGGAACTGCGGGTCCAAGTGGCCGATGAGCGGCCGGGCGAGGGCCTCGGTGGCTTCCGGGTACGGATTGGACGGGCCGGGGCCGAACAAGTGGCGAACGGTCAACGTGTTGGTCATGCGGGGCCTCCTCAGGCTGTCCACGTGTGGGTTTTGTCTCGTTCAACCCTAGTCGGCGCTGGGCTGCACGGTTTCCGGTGTGACGGGGCGGCGCAGGAACAGCACGGTCAGCGCGAGCGCCACCACGATCAGCGCGCCCACGAAGGCCACCACACCGTTCCACCCGAAGTTGGTGAGGAACAGCCCGGCCGCGTAACCAAAAACGGAGGAGCCACCGTAATAGAACAGCGTGTACAACGAGGACGCCTGGGCGCGCCCCACGGTGGCTCGCGCGGGCACCCAGCCGTTGGCCACGGAATGGGCGGCGAAGAAGCCCGCGGTGAAAATCAGCAGTCCCACCACCACTGCGGGCAGCCAAGGAATCAGCATCATGAGCAACCCGCCCAGCGTGATCAGGGACGAAATGATCAGGACCTTCCTGCGGCCGTGACGCGCGGCAATCCGCCCCGCCTCGGTCGAGGACCACGTGCCGGACAGATACGACAGGAACAGCACCGACACGATCGACTGGGGTACGTTGTACGGCTCCTCCCCCAGGTGGAAACCGATGAAGTTGTACACGGCCACGAACCCGCCCATGAGCAAGAATCCCTGCATGTACAAGGACACGAGTCCGGGGTCCTTGAGGTTGACCAGCAACCGTTCGAAGAGTCCACCTTGCCCACCGAGGCGAACCGATTGCGGGGTGAACCCTCGTTGCCTGGGTGCTAACAGGATGAAGGCCACAGCGGCCCCGGCGGCATAAATCGCCACGACCATGGTGCCGGCACGCCAGCCCCAGAAGTCAGCGACCGGTGCGGCCACGATACGACCCGAGAGCCCTCCCAGGGTGGTGCCCGAAATGTAGCTGCCCGCCGCAACCGCGGCGTGCAACGGGTTCACTTCCTCCGCCAGATAGGCCATGGCCACGGAGGGAATACCGCCCAGCGCCATGCCCTCCAGGAATCTCATTCCCACGAGCAGTTCGAAGCTCGGCATGAACGTCATGGTTACGCCCAGAATGGTTGCCGCGATGACTGCCGCCACCATGGTGGTCCGGCGGCCGAACCTGTCCGACATCAGCGACCACGGGATCACCGCGACCGCCAAACCCAGTGTGGCCGCCGAAACCGCCAAGGATGCCTGCGCGGCGTCGATGTGCAGTTCTCTGGCCATGATGGGGAGGACCGCCTGCACGGAATACAGCTGCGCGAAGGTTGCGATCCCCGCGCAGAGCAACGCGATCAGAATCCTCTTGTACCCGGAGCTGCCTCGCTCATAGCCTTCCCACACTCCGCCGGCCTGCATGCTGAGGCGCTCCCTTTCACTTTGATGCCGCTGCAAACTTCCTGGACCAGGGTACGCCTCGTTCCGTGGGCCCCGGGCGCCCAGCACCGGACAGAGCAACACATCTGTTTCCCTCGGGTAGCCACAGCCCCTACAGTATGAACACATCATCTAGTTCAACTTGGGGGAGTCGAACTCATGAGATCTTCACGGGGACCATTCTGGGCTGTGACAGTCATTCCACTAGTCATGGGCACGGTGCTGTTCACCGCGGTGGGGGCCGCGGTGGCCGCACCCACGACCACACCGGACGTGTCGGACACACCGGATGCGGAGTCTGATCTGGCCTCATCCGCGTCTCCGAGCCAAGACCCCTTGCGGGAACGCACGGGCATCTCGGCCGGGATTCCAATCTGGGGCAACTGGTGCGGACCCGGTCACGGCGGTGGGGAGCCGCAAGGCACCTTCGACACGCTGTGCATGCGCCACGACCGGTGCTACATCGACAGCGGCTACTTCGACTGTCTGTGCGACGCGCACTTCCGCGCCGAAATCCACCGGTTCGGGCCTCAAATGGAAACCGACGAACGCGTGGTCGCCGCGGCCACCACCGTCTGGTTCACGGTCTCACCGTGTGTGCCGCGATGAGCCACTTCGCTGCGCAACCAAACGCGAGGTCTCGTGCCGCTCGAGCCGCTGAACCTCTGTCAGATCAGCCCCGCCCCGCCACGTCCCGGCGAGAAGCCCGCGAAGCATCACGGCAGGCAGCATCCCCGCCCGCATCCCGACCGGCTTCCCGGCGTGCTGCACGGCGTGACTCCGGTTCCGGACCTCGCCATTCGGCGCGTAACCACCGTCCAGCTCACGGCGAGCGCGGTCATTACTCGTCGCGGCTCACGGTGATCATGTTCTTCGTGGCGGTGGGGATCACGTTGATCCTGCCGTTCGGCCAGTACATGGGTCCGTGGTTACCGCTGGTCCTGCTGGGGGTTCCGTTCCTCGCGGGCGGGTGTGGCACGGGGTGCGCCGTTCTTTGCAATCGCCCGGGGTGGGGCATCGCCAATTTGGCCGTCGCGATCCTCTACCTGCCGCTGTTGTTCGTGCTGATCACGGTGATCAGCGGCCCCTAGCCGGGTCGCCCATGGAGACCGGCCCGTGGGTGCTGCGCCTCGCGACGCCCGAGACTTCGCGCGGTCAATGAGCTGAAGCACAAGGACGACGCCGCCCGGCCCCCGCGCTGTGCGGGCGACCGAGCGGCGTCGTCATCTCGTCTCAGGAACTGCGGAAGTGGAGCTTTACTTGTCGCTCACCGCAGCGGCGAGGTTCTCCAGGGATTCCTCGAGTACGGACTCCGGGAACACCGGGAAGCTCAGCTTCTTGAGCAGCTTGTGGTGCACGTCCGACCAGGAGTAGGTCAGCGTGACCTGGGTGGAATCCGGTCCCTGCGGCTGGAGTTCGTACATCCACTCCCAACCGTTGTGCTCGATGGGGGTGCCCTCCTGGCAGGGCTTCCACGCGATCAGCTTGTTGGGATCGAAGCCGGTGACGTGGTTCTCCATTTTGTAGTCACCGCCCATGGCTTCCGCGTTCATGTTCATGACGAACACGTCCCCGGTCTGCTGGATGCGCTGGTCCGTACCGGACACCACGGTGCCCGATCCATCCACCTGCGGGTGCTTGGCGGGCAGGGAGAGTACTTCGAAGATGTCCTCTGCCGGGGCGTCGATGACCCGGCTGGCGCTGATGCTGGTCTCGCTCATGAAAACCTCTTTCTGCGATGGGTTCTGCGACTAACTGGTTTCAACCCTAGGCGCTGCCCGCCCCGCCACCGCAAGGACTTCAGCGATCGGCGAAGCCCTCCACCGGTCCGCGCTCAAGTGCGTCACGGGTGCCGTCCTGAGCCGCCAGGTTGCGCAAGTGATAGGCAAAGCCCAGGGCGGCCCGGCCCCGCAACCGCCCGGAGGTGATGGCCCGAATGCGGTCCGTGGACTCGACGCGAGCGCCGTGCGCGCGAAGCGCACCGACCACCGCCTCGTCCTCGCTGCATTCCACGTTCGGGAAGCCACCGGCCGCTTGGAACGCGCCTGCTCGCACCCCCATGTTCGCGGCATGGATATAAGGGTGCCCCTCGGTCAGATCGTGCTCCAGGTGCCACAGTCGGAACACCTGTTCGGGGCAGTCGGCGGGGTCCGGTTCCACGGTACCGAGCACAGCATCCACACCGGCCAGCGAGCGTTCAACCTGATAACTGAGCCAGTTCTGCGGTACCGCAGTGTCCGCGTCCGTGGACGCGATCCAGTCCGCCCCGAGGCGCAGCGCATGGTTTGCGGCGGCTTGTCGCGCTCCGCCGGCGCTCGCCCAGTCACCCTCCAGAACGGTCAGGTCCGCCCACTGTTCCAGGCCCCGTGACGACGGCGCAGCCCAGGCCTCCCGGGTGGCCGCCACCGTGCGGTCGGTGCAGCTGTCAGCGGCCAGGATTACGTCAACGGTGGTCTCCGGTTCGGCACGCACGAGCGTCCGAGCGGCCCCCGCGACCGACTCGATGCACCTGGCCACGCGTTCTTCCTCATTGCAGGCGGGAATCACCACCGCGATCCGTGGACTCATGCGCGGCCGCGCCGAGTGCGTGTGTAGATGTCGATCTCGAAGTCCGCCTCGCGGTGCTCCACCAACCGGGTCAGGGTGCGCCGCCGCCGGGCCTCACGGTGCACGTCGTCCCCGTCCAACGGCCAATCCTTGATGGGGTGGCGCCAGTGGCACAACACCAGGTGGCCGTCCGGTGACAGCGCCTTGGTGCACAGTGTCAGCAGCTCTTTCCACTGTTCGGGCGAGCAGAAGTAGCCCACCTCGCTCACCACGATCAGGTCCAGACCGGTCCACTCCGGATCCCATTGCTCGGGCAGCACCGCGTTGCGCAATTGCACGTTCTTGAGACCCCGCTCGGCGAGGCGCGCGCGGGCCTTGTCCAGGGCGACGTCGCTCGCATCCACCGCCGTCATCACGTCAACACGCGCGGCCAACTGCGCGGTGAGCGCACCGGTGGAGCAGCCGATGTCCAGGGCGCGGGGGTACAACTCCCGCGGGAGGCTGGCGGTGAGCACATCGCGTTTCCGGTGCTCGTAGCGGGAGCTGTCCACGTTCCACGGATCCTCGGATTCGGTGTGGACACGGTTGAAGACCGGAGTCTGATGGGGTGCGGCCAGGATGAAGTATTCGCGGTCCCGTTCAAAATGTTCCAGGATGTGCGGCCCGAGCAGCACCTCGTCCCCGGGCTGGTCCGAGAGCGGGCGCACCTGGGACGCGTGATGTTCCAGCGCCTGTTGTTTGGCGTCCCGGTCCTCGTCAGAGAGCGTTACATGCACCAGCCCGCGCGGCAGTTTGTTCGGGGTGCCCCAGTGCCACCACCAAATGGGGTACTGAACGCAGCGAACGGCGGCCGCACCGGCGGTCTGCCGCACCTGTTCCGCGAGGACCTCGTGATCCGGGTGACCGTCCTTGACCCACGTGACCACGGCCAGGGGCTGGTTCCCGTGAGCCGCCCAGGCCACGGCGTCGTTGATGGGGCCCGCGAGCGCCTCGGCCGTGAGCCCGCCGTCGGGTAGCGCGAGGTACTCGGGGGTGACACAGCCGGCGGTGATGGCACCGACCGCTTCCGCCATTTCCTGGTGGCGCACGCGTGACAGCGATTCCTGGGTGTGCGTGGGGGAATCCGGGTGGGACTTCTCCCCCAGCGTGGCCACGATGACGCGTACGGCCGCACCGTTTTGGATCAGTCGGTGCACGGTGCCGCCCGCGCCCAGGGTCTCGTCATCCGGGTGCGCGGCGAAGACGACGGCGCGGTCCACGCCCTCCAAGTCCAGCTCGGGAACTACACGCAGGGCCTTACTGTCGGCCCATTCCTGCTCCGGAGTTCCAGGATCCCGGTGATCGAAGGTCACCACGGTGTTCCCTCCTGAGTCGTGTCACCCACGGGTTCTGCGGTCAGCAGCAGTTCTCCCAGTGCCGCGTTGTCCCGTTCGGCGTGGTCCTGGCGGATGTACACCTGCAACGAGGAGACCCGGCGGATGTGCGCGGCGTCCCCGGTCAGCGGCCCCGGTCCGGTGGCCCGTGAGACTTCTCGGAGCACCGTTTCCGCGGCTTCCGCAACCGTTCTACGAACGCGCAACGCCCACAGCGCGCCTCGCTCCCCCGTTGCCTCACCACGGTCGACGGCGCTCGCGGCCCGATCGAGCACGGCCGAGGCCGCGGTCAGGGCCAGGTCCACGCGACCGAGGTGGGCGCGGGCGGCGTCGTCGAGGGGCTTGCGCGGTTTCTTGGAGCGCTGCCACAGGAGGTCCGCCACGGATTGCGCCCCGCCCAACCAGATCGCGGCCACACCCATGCCGCCCCAGGCGAACCCGGGGCGGGTCAGGTACCACTCGTCCTCGCCGAGCGGTTCGGCGGGCACCGAGCGGAAGTTCACCGCGGTAGTGGGGACGTCCGAGAGCCCCTGAGAAACCCACGTGTCGAGGGGCTCGGGCTGGAATCCGGGGTGATCCGTCGAAATCACGAACGCACGGCGGTGACCGGTGCGCTCACCCGACTCGTCCGTGACGTGCGCGGTCGCCACGGCGCGGCTCACGAAGTCCGCCAGCGAGCACCACGGCTTGGTGCCGGTCAGTGTCCAGCCGGTCGCGGAAAGTGATGCGGTCAGTGGCGTTCCGGGGCCTTCCGCAGCCCACACGGCCCAGGTGTCTCCATCGGTCAGGAGGTCGCCGCGACCGGCCTGATCGATGATGGCCACGGCATCCAGGTGCGGTTCAATGATGCGTGCGTGGGCGAGATCCTGCCGCCCCAAGTGGCTCAAGGCGGCCCAGAGCTCGCGCGTATCTCCCTGACCCGGCAGGGGAAGCTCACGTGTCAGTTCCCCCGCCCTGTTCAGGCTGTGGCGGACGAACTCCGCCACCTGCCCGGCAACGGGTCGAGGGGCCTGCGGGATCGGCAACATCGACTGATCAAACACAGTAATAAGCCTACGTGTCTTGGGGGCTTGGCCGCGTCCACCCGCAGGGCCGTGACCGGATTTGTATCATGTTTAGTAACACGCGCCTCATTTAACCGTTCGAAGGGGTCCCATCATGTCCACCACCCAGGCAACGTTCGCCGTGGACACCACGTCCCCGGTCCCCGTGTACGAGCAGCTGGTCCAGTGCGTCACGAACGGAATCGCTTCCGGATCGTTGGAGGCCGGCGACCGGATTCCTCCGGTGCGTGCCCTGGCCACCGAATTGGGCCTGGCCGCCGGAACCGTGGCCAAGGCCTACCGCACCATGGAGGCCAGCGGTGTGATCGAAACCCGCGGCCGCAAGGGCACTTTCATCGCGCAGTCCTCCGACGACCGGCACGCTGCGGCGTGCCGCGCTGCCGCCGAGTACCTGGACCGCGCGGCGGGAGACCTGAACTACTCCCCCGAAGAGTGCCTGCAGATCGTGCAGCGGATGCTGGATCAGCGCGCGGCGGACTGAGAACCCGCGCCCCCAGGGGCCCCGAGTCATGCGAAGGTCGCGCATCATGTGTGGCCGCCCTACTGCACAGTAGGGCGGGCTACCTTGCAGTAAACCGGGATGAAATGGCCACGGGCAGCGCTCGACCTACAGATCGGTCCGCCAACCGGACCGGAGCAGATCGTTCAGTTCCTCTCGGGTCGAACCGTCCGCGGACGGGGCGCCCAGCGCCCATGCCATGGACAGGGTTGCGAGATACAGGTTCCTCCCGGTGAGGCCCTCGCGCGCATGGCCGTCGCCCTGGGCCGCCTCCAAGAACGCTCCGGTCGTGTCGATGACCTCTTGGCACGTGAGGCGCAGCGGGGAATCCTGCTCGCCCAATGCGGTCCGCAGGGGTTCGGGCAGGCCCTCGTAGGCCCTCATCCACCGGCTCACGGCATCGAGCCAGCGCTCGAGCGCGGCACCGGAGTCGCCGGACTCCTTCTCGATAGCGGCTGCCTCGGCGGACAGATCCGGCTGACGTCCTTCAAGGACTCCCGCGACCAACGCATCTCTGTTGGGGAAATGACGGTAGAGCGTCCCCGCGCCCACTCCCGCCCGCTTGGCGATGGCGTCCATGGAAACTTCCAAGCCCTCCGAAGCGAAGACCTGTTCGGCCACATCCAGGATGTGCGCCCGGTTGCGCCGGGCATCGGTGCGGGTGGGGCGCGTGTTCCGAGAGGGGTGCGCTGATGAGGGGCCTCCGCCCACGGCTGAAGTCATGAGGGGAACCACCTTGTCGGTTGATTAACGGAGACTCTCTCCGTATTTTGGTTTTCAAACCGGAGAGTGTCTCCTAATATCTCGCAAAGGACTGCCATGAGCAAGCGCACCATGATCCTCGGAATGCAGCTGGGCAACGGCTACGGATCCCAACCGATGGCATGGAAAGCACCGGGGGTCGACGCCGCCAACTACGCCAACTTCGACGCTCACGTTCGATACGCCCAAGCCGCCGAACGTGGAAAGTTCGCGTTCTTGTTCCTGCCCGATTTCGCCGGGATGAGCAAGGCCCCCGAACAAGAAGCTCCCATGCTCACGTTGGACCCCCTGATGACTTTGGCCGCGATTGCCCGCGGTACCGAGCGCATCGGCCTGGTAGCGACCGGCTCCACGACCTTCAACGAGCCGTACAACACGGCCCGCCAGTTCAAGACCTTGGATGTCATGAGCCACGGTCGCGCCGGGTGGAACGCTGTGACGACCAGTGATCCTCTGGTGGCCGCCAACTACGGTCAGGAGATCGACGCCCGACCCGAACGGTACGAACGCGCGCACGAAACCATTCAGATTGCCCAGGCACTGTGGGGCAGCTGGGAAAAGGACGCCTGGATCAAGGACCAGCAGACCGGCCAATTCGCGGACCCGGACAAGATCCAGCCGATCAATCTGCAGGGACGGCACGTGGCCTCACGGGGACCGCTGCCGATTCCGCCGTCCGAGCAGGGCCAACCGGTGGTCTTCCAGGCGGGCGGCGGCGACTACGGACTGGGGCTTGCGGGCCGCTACGCCAACGCCGTCATCGGTGCCACGTTCACGATTGAGGATGCCAAGGCTCAGCGGGATGCCGTCCGGAAGGCCGCCGTGGATGCTGGCCGCGATCCCGATGAGATCAAGTACTTCGCCGGGGTCATGCCCGCCATCGCGGGGAGCAAACGAGAGGCCCTGGATCGCCGTGTGGCGCTGGGCCGCGAGGTCTTCCCCGCCCGCGTTCCTTACCTGGGTGCGATGCTCGGTCTGTCACTGGACGTGTCCCAGCTGAACCAGCCCCTGACGCGGGAACAGTTGGAAGCCGCCCGTCCCAGCCCGTTCGATCCCCGGTCACAGCGGGCCTACGAAGTCGCGCAAGAGGGCTGGAGCATCCGGGACATCCTGGCCCACGGCGTGATCGACTACCACCCCACCCCCGTGGGTACCGCAGAAGACACCGCGGACCACCTTCAGGAATGGTTCGAGGCCGGTGCTGCGGACGGATTCTGGGTCTCCATTGACGTCTACGAGGACGGCATCGACACCTTTGTGGATGAAGTGGTGCCCATTCTGCAAGAACGCGGGCTCTACCCCACCGATTACGAGGGCACCACGCTCCGCGATCACCTGGGCGTCCCCGAGCAGTACGGCCAGGATCCGCGTCTCGGCTGAGCGGACGGGATTCACTAACGACGACGGCGCGCGCCGGCGGGGGGCCCCCGAGCGCCGGGGGGGGTGGGGGGCCCGCGGGGCTAGCCCGCCCGGGTGTAAAACCCCCGGCGGACGTTAGTGGCTCATGGGTGG
>JAKDKI010000271.1 GCA_030453435.1 Kocuria sp. | reverse complement strand
TTGGTCGGGATGACAGGATTTGAACCTGCGACCTCGTCGTCCCGAACGACGCGCGCTACCAAGCTGCGCCACATCCCGAAGTTTGCAAGCGTGCCCGCAAACAACTGCTCCAGCTTAGCGGGAGGGGAGCGTGAATGTGAAATCCAGGCGGCGGGGCCCTGCTGGATCACCGCACGCGACTTACTGACCACAGTATCGGGAATCACAGGTAAGGTCCCCTATATGAATGCGCGGCCCGCCTCCGGTGACAACAACTCCCCGTCGAAGAGCAGCCCCATCACTTCTCGCACCTGGATCCGCGTGGGTCTTGCGATGTTTGCCGTGGGATTCGGGACCAACCTCTTCGCGCCCATGCTGGAGGTCTACCGCGACCAGGACGGCATTTCGGAAGCCTCCGTGACCGCGATGTTCGGGATCTATGCGGCGGGACTGGTGCCTGCGCTCCTGATCTTCGGCCCCATTTCCGACCACTACGGTCGCCGCGCGGTGGTGCGACCTGCCCTGATCCTCGTGGCCGTGGCCTCCGGAATCCTCGCGCTCGGCAACCAGACACCCGAGTGGGTCTTGTATGCGGGCCGTTGGATCATGGGCTTCGGGGTGGGCATGGCCATGTCCTCGGGCTCGGCGTGGATCAAACAGTTGTCCGTGGACCGCCCCACTGCTGGGCCGCGTCGCGCGACCATCGTGCTCTCGGCGGGTTTTGGCGGGGGACCACTGATCGCCGCGCAGCTCGCGGAGTTCCTCCCCTGGCCGCAGATCACGCCCTACCTTCTGCACATCGCCCTTGTGGCGGTGACCATCCCGTTGGTGTGGGGCGTTCCTGAAACGCAGTTTCCTGCCGCGGGTCGTGTGCAGCGGCCACCCCTGGTGCCGCGCATTGCGTTGACGGGCCGTTTCTTCTGGGCGGTGGCCGCGTGGGCGCCGTGGGTCTTCGGTACCGCCACGGTCGCGTTCACGAGCATCCCCGGTTTCGTCACGGACAACGTTGGGTACCCGGTGGCCTACCTCGGTCTCATCTCCGGCGTGGGCATGTTCTCGGGCGTCTTCATCCAGCCGGTCGCGGCAAAACTCGCGTCGTACGGCTGGCTACCGCTGTCGGTGGTGGGTCTGGGCGCCGCCAGCGTGGGTCTGGTGGTCGGCGGCATCGCGATCGAACTGGACAGCGCTCTGCTGGTGGTTCCCGCCGCAATCATCCTGGGCTGCAGTTACGGCATTATGATGGTCTCCGGCCTGCGCGAAGTGGAACTCATCGCCGAGCCGCACGACCTCGGCGCACTCATCGGTGTCTTCTACACCCTGACCTATACCGGTTTCGCGGTGCCCTTCGTGCTTGCGATACTGGGGCCGTTCGTCGGCGATCTCTTGGGGATCGGACCGGTCAGGGGCTTCATCGCATGTTTGGCCTTCGGCGTGGTCGTGTGCCTGGTCTCTACCGTTCCGGTGGCGCGGGCGGCCTCTCGAGCCGTACCGCACCCCCGTCGTGAAGTCTGATGTCGTCGTTGACTCACGCAGCGATCGAACGGCGCCGCCCTGCGTCATTGCACAGCTGGCGACGCCGCTCGGAGCCGCCTCTGCCCTACGTCACCTCGTCGTACGCTCGAGGACCTGCAGCACATGCTCATAAGGCTTACCGGTTGCCTCGGTCATGCCCTGTTCGCACGTGCGGTTGAGGGACACGTAGGCGTCGTAGTAGGTGGCATTGACCTCGGCGGCTTCAGGAGCCGTGGCGGCAGCGGTCAACTCCGGGTGCAGCATCCCGCGGTCACCGGCGTACCCGCAGCAACCCCACGCGAACGGAACGGTCGCTCGTTCCGCAGCGGCATTGGCCAGTCGCATCAGGTGGTCGTTAATGCCCAGTTGCACGGAGGAACACGTGGGGTGCACGGCAACGGAGCGCACTGGTTCGGATACGGTGAGTCGGTTCAGCACGTGTTCCGAGACGAACTCCACGGCATCCACGAAACGCAACGGTGCGTACTTCTCGGAGTCCGCTGCCAACTGTTGCATGGTCTCCAGGCCCTCGGTGCACGAGGACGCATCGCACACCACTGGCAGCCGGCCGTGATCGGAAGCCTCCCACAGGGTCTCCAGGGTGCGGTGGGACATGGTCTCGTAACCGGTGGGTAGGCCCTTGGACTTCCAGGGGGTGCCGCAGCAGGTGGCGGTGATGCCCTCGGGAATGCTCACGTCCACGCCGGCTCGCCGGCAAAGCTTCAAGAAGGCCTCGGACACGGAAGGCCCTGAACCATCCACGGTGCCGAACATGGCACCGATGCACGCTGGGAAGAACACCGCCCGAGCCTGCTCTGCAGGGACGTTCGCGGGCGACGTCGTCAAGAAATCACGGGAGCGTCCACCCGCCGGGAGCTGAGGCTTGTACTGCGGCACGTTGTCCGCACCCAGGGCTGCACGACCCACCGTGGTGGCGCTGACGGGCAACACCGCTGGCAGCCGCTTGGCCACGGACAACGCGAAGGCTGCGCCGGGTGCCGTCACGGACCACGAGCGTGCCAGGCCCGCCCACACGAAATCGGCGACCTTTGAGTGGTTCTCGGAGCGCAGCCGACGCACCAGGTCGCCGGTGTTGATGTGCACGGGGCAGGCCGTGACGCACATACCGTCCACGGCGCACGTGTCTAGACCCGCGTAGTCGTACTCGCGGGAAAGCCGCCCCACCAACTCGGTCTCACCCGCAAGCTCCGCTTCTGCGATCTCGCGACGACCCGCAATGCGCTGCCGCGGCGTGAGGGTCAAATTCTGGGACGGGCATACCGGTTCGCAGTAACCGCACTCCACGCACCGGTCGACCTCTTCCTCCACGGTGGGAGCGGTCTTGAGATCACGCAGGTACGCGGTGGGATCATCGGTGAGAATTACGCCGGGATTGAAGCGGTAGTCCGGATCGATCAGGCGCTTGAGCTCGAGCATGACCTCGTAGAGTTCGTCCCCGTACTGCCGCCGGACGAAAGGAGCCATGATGCGCCCGGTACCGTGCTCGGCCTTGAGCGCGCCGCCGCGGTCGAGGACCAGATCCACCATGTCCTCCGTGAAACGTTCGTAGCGCTTCAGCTGCTCGGGGTCGGTGAACTGCTCGTTGAGCATGAAGTGCACGTTGCCGTCCTTGGCATGCCCGAAAATCACGGAATCCTCGTAGCCATGAGCGTCGAACAACGCCGTCAGGTCCTCGCACGTCTCACCCAGCTGCGGCACCGGCACCACGATGTCCTCGAGCAGCGCGTTGGAACCGGTCGGCCGGTTGCCCGCCACGGTGGTGTACAGGCCCTTGCGCACGGTCCACAGACTTGCGCGTTCCTTCGGATCGGTGGTCAGTTGCGCCGGGCTCTCAAGACCCAGGTCCTCGAATAACGACGACGCCGCGTGCGCTTGCTCCCGCACCTCGGCTTCCGAATCCGCCTGGTATTCCACGAGTAGCGCGGCCTGCTGGTCCACGGAGATGTCCATGATCACCGGGGGAGCCTGGCCGGTGCGCTGGGAGACCTTCAACGAGGTAGCGTCCAGCAGCTCCACGGTTGCCGAATTGACATCCACCAACTGCGGGACAGAGCTCGTCGCGGCCACTACCGTGGGGAACACCAGGAGGCCGGTGGCCACGTGCTGATGAATCGGAACGGTGCGGAACACCGCCTGCGCCACGAAACCCAGTGTGCCCTCGGAACCAATCATGAGGTGCTCGAGGATCCGTACGGGTTCGTCGAAATCGACGAACGCGTTGAGCCCGTACCCCATGGTG
>JAKDKI010000270.1 GCA_030453435.1 Kocuria sp. | reverse complement strand
TCCTCATCTACTTCGTGGTGGCCGTGGTGATCGACATGTTCCGCGGACGCAAGGCATTGGCTCTCGGGGTCTCAGCGCTCAAGTGAACCGGCCGACGTGATCGGCCGTTAAGTAACGCGTGTGTTCCGTGAGATCATAAAGTCACCCTACTTATTACTGCCCCTCGGAAAGAGTCATGGAGAACCAGAAGTCCCGCCCGGTCATCAACTGGCAGCCGCCCTCGTGGCGCTCTTTGCGCAAGCCGCTGTTATTGATCCTCGCGGGCGTGGTGGTGGTTGTCTTGCTGTGGAGCACCGTGATCAATTACTTCTTGGTCTCCCGCGACCCGCAGTCTCCCGTGGACGCGTACCTCAGTCAGTTGGAGCGTGGCAGCGCCCGCCAGGTGCTGGCCCCCCTGAGCATTATTAACAGCGACCCCACCGTGCAGGTCCTTCCCAACTCCGTATACCGCAATTCGCATGAACGCCCGGTAGGGCACGAGATCATCTCGGTCTCAGAACGCGGCACACAGGCGGACGTGGAAGTGGACGTGCGCATGGGTGACGGCCAGACCCATCGCGTGACCTACACGGTGAACAAGTTGGTCTCCACGGGATTCCTCAATGACACCTGGCAGCTCAATGACGTGGACGACGTGATGGTGGGGGTCAGGCTGCCCGCCGCGGTGGACGCCCTGTCCGTGAACGGTCAGACGGTACGTCCCGACGCCGCCGCGTTGCGCGCCGCGGATGACACAGCCGCCCGCACGTGGCAGTTCGAGGGCTTGCCGGGCAGCTATGACGTGGCGATGCCGGAGGATTCCTACCTGTTGGCCAGTAAACATGCTGTAGGGGGCATAAATATCAGCGACCCACAGGCACTATCGCTCGAACTCGACTTCGGGCCCTCTCCGCGCATGTGGGAGACCGTTGACCGGGAGATCGGCGTGGTCATAAAGAACTGCGAGGGAGGCCGCCGCCTGGACCTCGACGCATGCCCCGCGCCCAGCTCGTGGGTCGAGGGAGCGGCGTCGACATCAGAAACCGCCCAACCCGATGACTTGCCGGATGGCGTGACGGACGTGAAGTGGGAACTGGAGAAGCGGCCGGCCCTGGTGCTGCAGCCGGAGGACAACGACCCCCTGACGTTTCACGCCCAGCGCTACCGCCCCGCGGTGGCCAAGGTGACCTTCCGAGAAGATGGCCGCACCAAGACCGAACGTGTGGAGTTCGGGTTGGATGTCACCGCGCACTCGAGCGGCAACGACATCACCACGGATGTGCAATTGCGCCGAGCGCTGACCGATACCGAACAAGCCTTCGACCCCTCGTAAACTTGAGGTAGTCGAGGAGGGAGCCACCGTGGCCCAAGAGCCGGAATACTACAAACCTCAACCGCTTCCCCCGCGCGACGGCGCTCGCGGCGGTGGATACCAGCAGAACGGGTACCAGCAGCGCGGTTTCCAACAGAACCCCGGAGCGTCCCAGTGGGGCCAGCCCCGTCAAGGGCCACCCGTGGTCAACGTGGTGGGTGGCAAGTCCGCTCTGCTGTCCTACGTGCTGTGGTTCTTCCTGGGCTGGTTGGGTGTGCACAAGTTCTACCTCCAGCAGCCGTTCCAGGGAATCTTCTACCTGCTGCTGGCCGCAATCGGTTCGTTGACCACCCCGATCATCATCGGCTGGTTCATCCTGGCTTTGTGGGGACTGCTCATGATCATCGACCTGTTCATCATCCCGTTGCGGGTTGCGCAGCTCAATGCGCGGCTGGCCCGCCGGGTCAATGGCTACTGAGCCGCAGTTGTAGTAAACTCGGCAAGTCTGTGTGCCGTTCGATACGCGATCGGTACCGACAAACGCACAGAACCTCCTGCTGCGGAAGGACCGCAGCCGCTTAGCCCGAAGGAGGTGGGTTCTTTACATGCGTGAATACGAATTGATGGTGATCCTCAACCCCGAGGTCGAGGAGCGCGCCGTTGAGCCGACCCTCAAGAAGTTCCTCGAGGTAGTCACCAAGGAGAACGGCACCGTCGACAACGTCGACATCTGGGGCCGTCGTCGCTTGGCCTACGAGATCCAGAAGAAGGCCGAAGGCATCTACGCCGTTGTGAACTTCACCGCTGAGCCGCACACCGCTCAGGAACTGGACCGTGTCCTGGGCCTGAACGAAGCTGTGATGCGCACCAAGATCATCCGTCCTGAAGAACAGAAGATCGAAGCCAAGTGAGTTGACTGTGCGGTCCGTCAGGGCTGCACAGGGCGTCTTACCCAAGGCCCTTACGGGTTCCCCGTGAGATGCTTCAAAACCCACAACGTCTCGCATCCAGCGTCCACAGATACCGGAGGTTCACATGGCTGGCGATACCGTCATTACACTGATCGGCAATCTGACCGCCGACCCCGAACTGCGTTTCACTCCGTCCGGAGCCGCCGTGGCCAATTTCACGATTGCGTCTACCCCGCGTGCCTTCGATCGGCAGTCCAACGAGTGGAAAGACCAGGAAACCCTGTTCTTGCGCTGCTCGGTCTGGCGTGAAGCCGCAGAGAACGTGGCCGAGTCCCTGACCAAGGGCACTCGCGTGATTGTTCAGGGCCGGCTCAAGGCACGCTCTTACGAGACCAAGGAAGGGGAGCGTCGCACCAGCCACGAGCTGGAAGTCGACGAAATCGGCCCTTCCATGCGGTACGCAACCGCCAAGGTCAACCGGAACTCACGCGGTGGCGGCCAGGGAGGCAACTCCTACGGCGGCAACCAGAGCTTCGGTAACACCGGCGGCGGTGGCGGATTCGGGGGCGACTCCGGATTCGGCGGCGGCCAACAGGGTGGCGGCTTTGGTGGGAACCAGGGCGGCAACTTCGGTGGCGCCGGTGGCGGCAACCAGCAAGGCGGTTTTGGCGGGGGTAACCCCGGTGCAAACCGCGGCGGTGGTCAGCAGCAGCGTCCGCAACAGGGCAATGATCCTTGGGGTCAGTCCTCCGGTGGTAATTACGACTGGGGTACCGATTCCGAAGACGAGCCCCCCTTCTAGACACACTTATCCAACCCATCCCGCAGGTACGCCTGCGGGCTCCGCATCCGAAAAGGAGCACCACGATGGCCAAGGCTGAAATTCGTAAGCCGAAACCAAAGCAGAACCCGCTCAAGGCGGCTGGCGTCACTGAGATCGATTACAAGGACGTCGCTCTGCTTCGCAAGTTCATCTCCGACCGCGGCAAGATCCGTGCACGCCGCGTGACCGGCGTGTCCGTTCAGGAGCAGCGCAAGATCGCTTTGGCGATCAAGAACGCTCGTGAAGTTGCTTTGCTGCCCTACTCCGGCGCCGGCCGCTGATCAGAGAGGACTGAGAATCTATGGCAAAGATCATTCTGACCCACGAGGTTTCCGGGCTGGGTTCCGCCGGTGACGTGGTTGACGTGAAGAACGGCTACGCCCGTAACTTCCTCTTCCCGCGCGGCTTCGCAACCCCCTGGAGCCGTGGCGCTGAAAAGCAGATCGAATCCATCAAGAAGGCACGTGCCGCTCGTGACCTGGCTTCCCTCGAGGACGCACAGGCTCTGGCTGCCAAGCTGACCTCCACCACCTTGACCGTTCCGGTCAAGTCCGGTGCAGAGGGCCGCTTGTTCGGCACCGTGCGCGCTGAAGACGTTGCGAAGGCCGTTGAGGCTTCGGGTCTGGGCTCCATCGACAAGCGTCGTGTCGAGCTCACCCAGCGCATCAAGACCACCGGCGTGTACCAGGCCGTGGTTCGTCTGCACGAAGAGGTCAACGCGAACGT
>JAKDKI010000041.1 GCA_030453435.1 Kocuria sp. | reverse complement strand
TCGCGGAACAGGGGGATGATCTGGAACTGGACCATCACGTATCCCAGCACGCCCAGTAGGGCGAGGGTGGCTCCTACGATCCAGCCCTCGGAAAAACCGATGACCATCAGTCCAAGGCCCACCAGCGCGCCCAGCAGGATGACGGTGAAGGATAGGCCGCGTCCCATGCGGCGCGCGGCCTTGGGGGATACGCTCGCCTGCTGGTCCGGTACGGCGGATGGTGCCGTGGGCGGTGCGGATGCGGTCGGGCTGTGCGATTCCGACCGGGGCACCCGCACGCCGTACTGCGGACGCTCCGTATTGTTCTCCCGGGAGTTCTCGGGCGGATTGTTCGTTGAGTTCATGAGGTTCACTCCGACAAATGAAGCGGCCGTTCGCCGCGTTCCACGCGGTATGTATGCAGCCACTGTAGTCCCGCTGGGCGCTGCCGATTACGGTGGTCTGAGTCATAGCAAGCTCGCATAATGATGACGTATCATCAAAATAAACCATTGATGTGAGGAGCGCACCGTGAGCGACGCAAAAAACCAGGAGAAGGATCAGTACTCGACTGCCGGGGCCTACGTCCATGCCGGCGAGGAATACACCCGCGACACCACCTACATCGAGGATCGGGTTGTCGCGGACCCGGAGACAGTGGAGCTCAGCGAGAGGGCCCAGGCGTGGCCCGTTGAAGCCGGCCGTTACCGCCTGGTGGCCGCGCGCGCATGTCCGTGGGCCAACCGGACCCTGATCGTGCGCCGACTGCTGGGCCTTGAGGACGCCATCTCCGCGGGACTGCCCGGGCCCACTCACGACGTTCGCTCGTGGAAGTTCGACCTGGACCCCGAGGGCAAGGACCCGGTGCTGGGCACTGAGCGTCTGCAGGAGAACTACTTCAAGCGCTTCCCCGACTACCCCCGGGGCATCACAGTGCCGGCCATCGTGGACATCCCCACCGGTGAGATCGTGACCAACAACTTCCCGCAGATCACCGAGGACTTCGCCAAGGAGTGGACCGAGTTCCACCGCGAGGGCGCCCCGGACCTGTGGCCAGCCGAGCTGGAGGACGAGATGCGCGACGTCATGAAGCGCGTCTACACCGAGGTCAACAACGGTGTGTACCGTTGCGGATTCGCGGGCTCCCAGGAGGCGTACGAGAAGGCCTACGACCGCCTCTGGGTGGCCATGGACTGGCTCGAGGAACGCCTGGCCGATAAGCGTTACCTGATGGGTGACCACATCGCCGAGGCGGACGTCCGACTGTTCACCACCCTGGTCCGTTTTGACCCCGTGTACTACTCGCACTTCAAGTGCTCCCGTCAGAAGCTGACCGAGCTGCCCAACCTGTGGGGCTATGCTCGCGATCTGTTCCAGACCCCGGGCTTCGGTGACACCGTGGACTTCCAGCAGATCAAGGAGCACTACTTCATCGTGCACGAGGACATCAACCCGTCCCAGATCGTTCCCGTGGGTCCGGATCTGAGCAATTGGATGTCGGAGCACGGTCGTGAAAAAATGGGTGGTTCCCCGTTCGCGGATGGTGCTACTGCGCCGGGTCCGGTGCGTTCCGGTGAAGAGGTTGATCCCGCGCACACGCCCCTGAGCTAGTCCCTGTCCATCAAAATTTCTTGAAGTAAAGGGAGAGTAGTGACTCCGTATCGTAATCAGCGCGCCGCAGACCTGCCCGCTCGGTTGTCGCGTTCATGGCTGTTGACCTCGGCTGCGGACACGTCGTTGTTCGCTCCGGCGTTGGCCTCGGAAGCGGATTCGGTGATCTTCGACATCGAAGATGCCGTGCCCGAAGAGGACAAGGACACCGCCCGCGCGAACATGATCCAGGCCATGCAGGATGGCGCGAGCGCGTGGGTGCGCGTCAACGACATCACCAGCCCACACTGGGAGAAGGATTTGGCTGCGCTGAGCGAGGTCAAGAACCTCCGCGGCATCGTGCTGGCTAAGACCGAGCACCCCGACCACATCACCAAGACGGCCATGATGAGTCGCGCGGGCACTCCCGTGGTGGCATTGATCGAATCCGCCGTGGGCCTCATGAACGCTTATGACATCGCCCGGGCTCCTGGCGTGTTCCGCTTGGCGTTCGGTGTGGGTGACTTCCGCAAGGACACGGGCGCTTCGGGTGATCCCATGGCACTCGCGTTCGCACGGTCTACGCTGGTCACCGCGTCTCGCGTGGGCGAGCTGCCCGGTCCGATCGACGGCCCCAGTAATGGCGCCACCGGTGATGAGATCGAGGCCGCGTGTAAGGTCACGCAGTCCATGGGTATGACCGGCAAGCTCTCCCTGGATCCCGATCAGGCGGACTCCATCAACCACCTGCTGGCCCCCAGCGAGCAGGAGATCCGGTGGGCCCGCGAAATGATCGAGAAGGCCAACTCCGGTTACGCAGGTGCGGACGGTTCCTACCTCCCCCGATTGGCTCGCGCCAAGAAGGTTTCCGAACTGGCTGAGACCTACGGTCTCTGGAACAGCTAATACAGCCCTACGGTTTCTGGGACGGCTAGTCCTGTCCCGGTGCTTGTGTTGCCGAGCCGCTGGTTTCGAGAACGACGCCGCTGCGCCCCGTTTCCTGCCTCACGGCAGGTTGCGGGGCGCAGCGGCTTTGTCATGGGGCCTGGGCGTGTCGGTAACCGGTTAGACGCCCCAACCGGTCATGAGTTCTCGAACACGGGGGTCCGCCAGGGAATCGGCGATGAAGTGGCACTCGAGCGGTTCGTCGTGGCCGTTGGGAACACCCAGCACGTACAACCCCGCCGTGGAAGCGGCCGTGGTGCCGGCGGGGGAGTCCTCGATGGCCAGCGACTGCTTGGGATCCGTGCCCAGTCGGCGAACGGCCTCTTCGTAGATGTCGGGGGCGGGTTTGCCGCGGGGGACGTCGTCGGAACTGACCCACGTGGTGATGATGCTGTCCAGGCCCAGAGCGCGCACCTTGCGGTCCAGGACCTGGGCGGTGGAGTTGCTGGCCACCGCGACCGGCATGCGCTCGGCAAAGGCACGGAGGGTTTCCAAGGCCCCGGGGAGGGGTTCCAGCACGGATGAGACAACCTCCGACTCAACCTCGATCAGGTGATCGTAGACCTCGTTCAGGCTGGGTTCCTCACGGCCTTGTTCGCTCGCGGCCTCGCCGGCACGGTCCGTGATCCACCGGGCGACGTCCGCGGCGGACAGCCCCATGAGTTCCTTGAGCGCGGCCTGGTTGAAGTCCACCCCGTAGTCCGCTGCAACCCGTTCCTGGACCCCTGCCCACGCGGTTTCGGTGTCCATCAGAACGCCGTCGCAGTCGAACACCACGGCGGAGGGGCGCCAGTCGGCTGGCGGTGCGGGCAATGAAGGCTTCATAGGGCAATCCTCACATGACGGACGTGTTCGGGTGACACACGAGTAATAGCATCGACAGAGATGACCCAGTGGACGGCCGGTGAAAGGACCACATCGTGGTAGCAGCCCAGAATTCTCGCGTGAACCTGTCCGCCCTGGACCTGGTTCCCATTATCCAAGATCGACCGGTAGCTCAGTGCGTGCGGGACGCCACCACCTTGGCCCAGCGCCTCGAGACCGCCGGTTATCAGCGGGTCTGGTACGCGGAGCACCACAATTCGGAGTCCTTCGCATCATCGTCAACGGCCCTGCTCATGGGCCAGGCGCTCGCGGCTACCTCCAGCATCCGCGTGGGATCCGGAGGCATCATGCTGCCCAACCACGTGCCGCTCACCGTGGCCGAAAGCTTCGGAACTCTCGAGAACCTCTATCCGGGGAGGGTGGATCTCGGGCTCGGGCGGGCACCGGGGACCGACATGCGCACGGCATTGGCGCTGCGCCGGGGACAGGGCGGCCACGATACTTTCCGGCAGGACATCCATCAGCTCGAGCGGTACTTCCGTGGCCAGGAGGGAGAACCCATCCGTGCGGCGGTGGCGCGCAACACCCGTGTGCCGCTGTGGATCCTGGGGTCTTCCACGGACGGGGCCCTGGTGGCGGCGTCGCTGGGTCTGCCCTATGTCTTCGCTTCGCACTTCGCCCCGGCCATGATCATGGAAGCCATCCAGGTGTACCGGACGTCCTTCGATGCGTCCGCGCCCACGGCCACGCTCGAGGAGCCCTACGTGATGATCGCCGCCAATGTGGTGGCCGCCGAAACCGAGGCCGAAGCCCGGCGGCAGTTCACGACCCACCAGTTGCTGGTCCGCGGAATGGCCCGTAACAACAGGGGCCCCTTGCAGCCGCCGGTGGACCAGGTGGAGTTGTCACCGGCGGAAGCCGCCTTCGTGGAACAGCACTTGGCGGTTTCTGCCGTGGGAACCCCGCGCCAAGTGGCCGACCAGCTCGAACAGATCGTGGAGGCTACCCGCGCGGACGAGTTGATGCTCAACAGCTATGCCTTCGATCCGGAGGTGCGGGCGCGCAGCTTTGAACTCACCGCGCAGGCGTGGTCTCAGCCGTGACGCGCTGAGCTGCCGGCGGGGAGGTCATGTGCACGGGGAACCATCACCCGGTTGATTAGAGTGGAACCATGGCGGACAGCGGATCACAATCAGGCGAAACCTCACTGCAATCATTGGCTTCCCGCTACGGGGTGGCCACCGAATATCAAGGTTTTGACGGTCAACCCAAGACCGTCCCGGAAGACACCCTGGGTAAGGTGCTCACCGCGCTGGGCGCGGATGTCTCGTCCGAAGCCGCGGTCCAGGAATCCCTTCGGGCTCGTGACGAGGCCCCCTGGCGGCGCATGCTACCCCCGGTTGTCGTAACCGAGGCCGGCACCTATGCCACCGTGGACGTCACCGTCCCCTCGGGTGCCGAGGTGCGCGTCCGATGGTGGCCCGAAGATCAACCGGAGGCCGCGCAGGAACTGGCCGCGGCGGCGTCGTCGGACACTCGCACGGTGGACGGGACGGAACTGGAGCGGCGTCGCTACGAGCTCCCCGGAGACCTGGGACTGGGCTGGTACCGCCTGGAGGCCGAGTGCTCGGCGGTCAACGGTGGGCAGCCCGATTCGATCTACCTGGCCGTGACCCCGCAGCGATTGAACACGACCGACAAGCTGCGCGGGCAGCGCCGCTGGGGTTACATGGCACAGCTGTACTCGGTGATGTCCTCACGTTCGTGGGGTGTGGGGGATCTGTCCGATCTGGCGTCCCTGGCCGCCATCAGCGGCACCCAGGGCGCGGACTACGTGCTGATCAACCCGCTGCACGCCGCGGAGCCGACGCCGCCCATCGAACCCTCGCCATACCTGCCGTCGAGCAGGCGTTTCTTCAATCCGCTGTACCTGCGCATCACGGACGTGGCCGAGTTCGCGTACCTGCGCCCCAACGACCGCGAGGTGGTCGAGCACCTCGCAGCGGTGCAGCGCAAGACCGTGCTGGATCCGAGCAGCATCGAGCGCGACCCCGCTTACGAAGCGAAACTCAAGAGCCTCGACCTGCTCTTCACCGTGCGGCGCTCACCGTACCGGCAGCAGCAGTTCGCGGCCTTCGTGGCTCGAGGGGGCCAAGCTCTACAGGACTTCGGTCTGTGGTGCGCCCTGCGCGAGGAACTCGGCGAGGACTCTCCGGAATGGGAGCACGGCGCCGCGTCACCGGAGGCGCCCTACGCGCGGGAGGCCCGCACGCGCCTCGAGAAGCGCATCAACTTCTACGTGTGGCTGCAGTGGCTGCTGGACGAGCAGCTCGAGGCGGCCCAGCGGGCGGCCCACCGGGCGGGCATGGACATCGGTGTGGTGCACGATCTGGCCGTGGGTGTGAGCAAGAACGGCGCGGACGCGTGGACCCTGCAGGACACCATGGCCAGTCGTGTGAGCGTGGGTGCTCCCGCGGACATGTACAACCAGCTTGGTCAGAACTGGAGCCAGCCCCCGTGGCACCCGCAGCGACTCGCCGAGGCCGGCTACCAGCCGTGGCGGGACATGTTGCGCAACATCTTCCGTCACGCCGGAGGTATCCGCATCGACCACGTGATCGGTCTGTTCCGGCTGTGGTGGATCCCTGACGGCAACCAGGCATCCGAGGGCGCATACGTGTACTACGACCACGAGGCGATGCTGGGTGTGTTGGCACTCGAGGCAGAACTGGCGGACGTGGTGGTGGTCGGCGAGGACCTGGGCACCGTGGAACCCAGCGCGCGGCAGTACCTCGAGCAGAAGGGTGTGTTGGGAACCTCCATCCTGTGGTTCGAAATGGACGGGGACGAGCCGCTGGATCCGTCCAAGTACCGCGAACTGTGCATGGCGTCGGTCAATACGCACGACCTGCCGCCCACCGCCGGTTATCTGGAGGGTGTGCAGCTCAAGCTGCGCGAGGACCTGGGCTTGCTCGCCCGTTCCCCCGAGGAGGAACGCAAAGAGGCCCAACAGCAACTCGACACTTTCTTCACCGCGGTGAAGGCCGCCGGCCTGCTCCCGGACGGCGCTGACAGCAGCGAAGAAGCCAAGATCGAAGCGTTGTACCGCTACCTGGGTCGCGCGCCTTCCATGCTGTTCAACGTGTCCCTGGTGGACGCGGTGGGGGAGCGACGGATTCAGAACCAGCCGGGCACGAGTGACGAATATCCCAACTGGCGGGTTCCGTTGGCGGACGGGCAAGGAATGTACGTCCTGCTCGAGGAGTTGAACCGCATGGATCGAGTTCGGGCGCTCGTGAAGGCCGTCAACGAGACTCTGGGGACGCGTTCCCGCGAACCCGGAGTGATCGTTCCCGAGCCGCTGGAACACCGGGATATCGCGGAACCGCGCGGAAAATAACAACCGAAAATCAGGGGTTCCCCCGTTGGAAAAATTAGGTTAGATTAGTCTTACCTAATCTCCTGGGTGAGGAGCTGGGAACCGCACAACGTGTTCTGGGGTGTGCGCCGGGTCATGGACGGCGCGCACCCCGAACTCGTGTTAAAAGCGCTCGAGTTTGCCCCTTGGGCGCCTACCGCTAAGATAGTCCTGCGCTCAATCGCACCGTTTTTAACGTTGAGTTTGCGAGAGAGATCGTAGAAGCCTAGAATTTAAGGTTGTCGTGTGGTGGAGTCCATCTACCGGCGCCTGATCTTCACCGTCTTCGTCGTGGCGAGTGCCCTGACCGGTACTGACGCGGGGCAATTGAGCACCACCGCCCAGCGCACGAACGGTGGCATTTTCTTGAGGTGACGGATCACTCTTGGCCGCAGCTGTCAGCGTGAACACAAAACATTGACAGCGACCATGCGTGCCGTCATTTCGTCGACATTGGACATTGGAGGAGAACACTATGGCAGCGCACTGCCAGGTGACCGGGGCCCAGCCGGGCTTTGGCCACAGCATCTCGCACTCGCACCGCCGCACCAAGCGCCGGTGGAACCCGAACATCCAGAAGAAGCGTTACTGGGTGCCCTCGTTGCGTCGCAACGTCACGCTCAACCTGAGCGCCAAGGGCATCAAGGTGATCGATGCTCGCGGCATCGACTCCGTGGTTAACGAGCTCATTGCACGTGGGGAGAAGATCTGAGATGGCTAAGGATAAGGACGTACGTCCCATCATCAAGCTGAAGTCCACCGCAGGTACCGGCTTCACCTACGTAACCCGTAAGAACCGCCGTAACAATCCTGACCGCATGGTCATGAAGAAGTACGACCCGGTGGTTCGTAAGCACGTCGATTTCCGCGAGGAGCGCTAAATCCATGGCAAAGAAGTCCAAGATCGCCAAGAACGAGCAGCGCAAGGTCATCGTCGAGCGCTACGCCGCCAAGCGCGCAGAGCTGAAGAAGACTCTCGTGGATGAGAATGCAACCCCGGAGGCTCGCGAAGAGGCTCGCCTGGGTCTGCAGAAGCTCCCCCGTGACGCTTCTCCCATCCGCGTTCGTAACCGTGACCAGATCGACGGTCGTCCCCGTGGTACTTTCCAGCGATTCGGAATCTCCCGTGTTCGCTTCCGCGAAATGGCCCACCGCGGCGAATTGCCGGGTATCTCCAAGTCGAGCTGGTAATTTCTCACTCGGAAGCACTGGGCGCGTGTGCTCCCTATTTCCATAGAGAACGCCAATTAAGTCCAGGAGGACAAGCACATGGCTAAGAACCGCAGCGAACTCGTTGCCGAGGTTGCCGAGAAAGCCGGCACCACTCAGGCCGCCGTTAACGGCGTCCTGGATGCAATGTTCCAGGTCTTCGAGAGCTCCGTTTCCAACGGCGAGAAGATCACCATCCCGGGTTGGATGTCCGTCGAGCGCACCGACCGTGCCGCTCGCCAGGGTCGCAACCCGCAGACCGGTGAGACCATTCAGATTCCGGCCGGCCACGGCGTCAAGCTGACCGCCGGCTCCAAGCTGAAGGCTGCTGTTTCCTCCAAGTGAGGTAAGCCTGCGCGGGCGTCACGCTCGTGTTAGTTCAAGGGACCGTCCACGTTTTCGTGGGCGGTCCCTTGCTTGTCTCCGAGTTCGTGGATTCTCCGGTTCACGCGCATAATGGAGGGGAAATAATTGGCTGACCAGATCCCCGGAGGTGTGCGGTGGCTTCGCGTGCGCGCCGTCTTGCCCGGGGTTGGGCTGCGTCCCTGATCGCCACGGGCCTGGGTGCCGCCTCGCACGCCGCGGTTGACGGCACGTGGCCTCCGGTCATTCTGATCCTTCTGTCCGCGGCACTTGCGGCTCCCGTGTGCATGCTGCTTGCGGGCAGGCTACTGTCCCGCATGAGTGTTGCTGCCGCGGTCTTGGCCAGCCAGGGGCTCTTCCACGGGCTGTTCGCCCAATCCGGTCACGGGGTCACCGCCGTTGACCACACCCACCACGTCACGGGCGCGGGCGTCGAAGGGACTCCGCAGCTCGTGGTGAGCGTGGCTCCCGGTCTGGCTCACCACGGTGCGGGCATGCTGGCCGCCCACGTGATTGCCGCGGTCGCCACGTACGCCCTGCTGCGACATGGCGAGGTAGCCGCGGTGCGACTGCTCGAGGTCCTGTCGTTGCGTGTGCTCGCATGGGTGCGTATTCCCGTTCTGCCCGTAATTCGTACGGTGCCGCGCCGGATCGCATGGACTTCTCCCCGCGCTCTCACCGACCAATTGTTGCTACCCGTGGTGCAAAGTTTCAGGGGCCCGCCCGCGCGGGGGACGGCCCCGGCCTTCGCATAATTCTTCAGCGCCAAGATTCGGTGTTGTAGCGGAGCCGGGAGTGCCGCCATTGTCACTCTTCACTTTCCGCTTCATGCCGCTTTCCGCGGCAGCAATGCGTCCGAGACGCAGGAGAATTCCATGCACATTTTTGATGCCACAGCCCCCGCACCGTCCGCACGGACGACGCCGCCCACAGCGGTAGCGCGCGCCGCAACCGATCGACGCCCGCTCGCCGCAGTACTGCTCGCGTTGCTCACGGCTCTGTTCATGTTCGTGAGTACGGCACAGCCCGCAGCCGCGCACGACGAGCTGATCAGTACCGACCCCGAGCCCGGGGCTTCCCTGGATGCTTCCCCCGAATCCCTGACCTTGACTTTCTCCGGAAACGTCATGGAGATCGGGCGAGAGATCCGGGTGACCGACTCCAACGGTGAATCCTTGATCGAGCGGGAATCCACCGTGGAGCGCCAGCGCGTGATTCAGCCCCTGAGCAACCCCGGTTCCACCGAGGACGAGACCTACACCGTCGTGTGGCGCGTGGTTTCCGAGGACGGCCACCCCATCGAGGGGACCTACGAATACACCGTGGGTGCGGGTGCTGGTGACCAGGCTGGTCAGAGCCCCACACCCGAGGAATCCGCGGCCTCCACGGGGGAACAGCGCGATGACACCGCGTCCGAAGAAGCCGAGCCCGCCGGTGAATCCGGCACCCCCGGTTGGCTGATCCCCGTGGTCGGTGGCGTGGGTGCGCTCGCACTGCTCATCGTGGTGCTCGTTCTGGCTACCCGCAACAAACGGCACTGATCAGCCCCGTATCCCGTAGGTTTCTGGGTTCCGCCCCGCATTCCCCTCGAGGCATGGTCGGCATGCACGTGGGCATCTCGCGACGGTACCCGGGTTCGAGAAAGACAACACCATGAACATGTCCATTGAAACCCCTGCACGTTCCCTGCCCCGACCGCTGCGTCGTGGCATCACCACTCTGCTGGCGGTGGGCTTCGCTGCCACAGCACTCACCGGCTGCGCCGCAGACGGCAACCAGGCGAGCGGTGAATCGCAAGCCCCGGCGGCGTCGTCGGCGGAAGGAAATGCCGCGACCGAACAGGTCGTGGAGCTGAGCGACGGCTGGGCCAAGGCCGCCGACTCCAACATGACGTCCGTGTTCGGATCGCTCAAAAACACCGGAGACCAGCCCGTGACACTCGAGGCGATTGACGCAACCGATGTCGCGGGGGTGGCCGAGCTGCACGAAACCGTGATGAACGACCAGACCGGTGCCACCGAAATGAAGCGGGTCGAGGGCGGCTTCGAGATTGCGCCCGGTGAAACCAAGACGCTTGAACCCGGTGGCGATCACATGATGCTCATGGAGCTGCAATGCGCGGTGAAGTCAGGGACGGATCTCACGGTTGAGCTCGAGTTCAACGACGACCGTACTCAGCAGATCACGGTGCCGGTGCGCGACTACGCGGGAGCGCAGGAGCACTACGCACCGGGCGAGGAACACAGCGGGCACGGTGAGCATTCGGAGATGCCCGCCCCGGAAACTTCGGCGCTTCCGGAATGTCATGAGCACTGACGAGACACCTCGCCGTGAGGGCCTGCAGCGGCGATCGCTCCTGATCGGAGCGGTCGCCGGTGCCGGCGTCACCGGTATCGGAGCGGCCTCCGCGGTGGGTCTGAACGAGGCGCTCGGGGTCACGGAGGATCCCACCGCGGATCATTCGGACGCCGCGCGCCACGGATTGCAGGTCGAGCCGTTCCACGGTGCGCGCCAGGCCGGTGTGGCCACACTGCCGCAGGCCTTCTGCGCATTCATCGCCCTGGACCTCAATAAGGGTGCGAGCAAAGATTCCCTGCGCCGCATGCTTCGTGTGCTCAGCGACGACGCCGCTGCGCTCACCCAGGGTCGCGCCCCGTTGTGGGATCAGGAACCGTGGCTTGCGGAGAACCCGTCGCGACTCACGGTCACGTTCGGTTTTGGGCCGAAGGCCATGTCGCTCATCGACTCGAACCGTGCACCCGAGTGGCTCAAACCCCTCCCGGCCTTCGAGATCGACCAGCTGCAGGACCGATGGAACCAGGGTGATCTGTTGTTACAGCTGTGCTGCGACGACAAGCTGACCCTGGCACACGCCCAACGTGTGCTGCTCAAGGATTCGCGTTCCTTCGCGAGTGTGCGGTGGGTGCAGGACGGTTTCCGTAACACGGTGGGGGCCACTGTCCCGGGCCAGACCATGCGCAATTTGTTCGGCCAGGTGGACGGCACTGTGAACCCTTATCCGGGAGAGACCGACCACGAGAAGGTGGTCTATGGGCGGGACGGTTTCGAGCCGTGGATCGAGAACGGCACCTCGCTGGTGCTGCGCCGCATCCATATGAATCTGGACACCTGGGACGAGGCCGATACGCCCGCCCGTGAGGACTCAGTGGGTCGCAAACTGGCCAACGGAGCACCTTTGACCGGCGGCGAGGAACATGACGAGCCGGACTTCGAGGCCAAGGGACCGCTCGGGTTCCCCGTGATCGCCTCGTACAGTCACATCCGCCGCTCGCGCACCGACAACCCGGACGAAAAGATCTTCCGCCGGGTGTACAACTACGACCTACCGGTGACGGATGCCTCCGGTATGAGTCGCTCGGGAGATATCAGCGGGGGAGTGTCCAACACGGGATTGCTGTTTGCGTCCTACCAATCGGATCCGACCAAACAGTTCGTTCCCATCCAGAAGAAACTGGACGAGATGGACATGCTCAACACGTGGACGGTTCCCATCGGTTCGGCGG
>JAKDKI010000269.1 GCA_030453435.1 Kocuria sp. | reverse complement strand
CCGCACGTTTTCCCCGCTGGTTCAAACACAGCGCCCCGCCGGGCACCGGGCGGCTCTCTGTGTATCAGCAACGGATCATCAGCGCCGGAAAACCGAGGCAGGCCACCACGTGGCGCGGAACCGCTGACCGCCGCTGGCGCGGTGCATGAGTTCGTCGTGCACCTTGCCGAGGTCCGCTGCAGAAGCTGAAGGTTTCCACGAGGCGTCCGGGGCTGCGTAGCTGGCCTGTTCCACGTCCGAGACGATCCGATCCACCGCCTCCGACGCCGCCGGGATACCGGCCGCCATACGACGGGCCCGCACGCGCGGAGTGTCCGAGTCCTTGGGCGAGCCGCCGTGGTCCACGGACAGGTCCTCCAATTCGTCCCAGGCAGCATTCGCCCGATCCTGGGGCGAGAGCGAGGTGTTGGCCATGTCTGCCAACCGAGCCCGGCGGCGTCGTCCGCGCACAAGCCGGGGCAGTGCCGCCAGGAGCAAAAGAAGCAGCAGCACGCCGCCGAGTACCAGAACCCAGATCGGAATCATGAGGCCCGTGTTGGTGTCCTGCTGGGCCTCCTCCGGTTCAGGAGTCTCCGGAGCGGGTGGTTGGCTCTGCTCGTCAGTGGATTCCGAGGTCGGCTCTTGCGGCTGCGAAGGCTCTTCGCTGGGTGTCTCATCAGGCTGACCGGACGCATCCTCGCCGGGTACGTTACCGGACTCGGGGGCGTACTCAGGTGTCGTGGGAATGCCGGGAGTGGGCTCGAAACGCACCCACCCAACACCCTGGAAGTAGAGCTCGGGCCAGGCATGCGCATCGCCGGTTCCCACCTCGAAGTGCTCGCCCCCCTGCGGGTCCTCGACCGGGGCGGTAGGCAAATAGCCGACCGCTACGCGTGCGGGGATACCGACCTCGCGCGCCATCAAAGCCATTGCGGGGGCAAAATGACCGGCATACCCCGTGCGGGTCTCCATGAACTGCTCCATGCTGTCCATGCCCCCGGCGTCATAGCCCTGGGCGAGCGGGGCGTTCACGTCGTACTGAAAGCTGTCGCGCAGTCCGTTCTGCAGGGCAAGAGCCCGGTCGTAGTCGTTCTCAGCGCCGTCCGTGAGCTGGCGGGCAGCATCGCTGATCGACTCGGGCATGTCGTTGGGGAGCCGCATGTAGTCGGCCATCTCATCGTTGGCGCCCGAAGACGCGGCGGAACGCATCGCTTCGGGTGTCGCCTGCGGCGCCGAGGACGTCACAGTAAACGTGCCCCCGGACATGTCCGACGCCGCACTGTAGACCGACAGGTCACGGGGGTTCCAGGACCAGCCCTCGTTGCCGATACCGGAGAACTCGGTAGGTGCGTACGGGGCCGGGAGCCAGTGCTCGCTGTAGTCCTCGAACGTGACCTTGGTCGTGACGGAGTTCTCGCGGGAGACCGGATTGGTTTCGGGGTCAGCAATGCCGTCCAGACCCTCTTCCAGGTTGTCGGTCTGAGGGAAGAACTCGGACTGTGAGAAGTCGGACAGGGCCATGAGGCGCATGTACTTGGGCTGGCCGTCCGAGGTGGTGTAGCTGAAGCGCTGAACTCGTTCACTGTCGCGCAGATCCTGTCCGACCGCGCGCAACGGTCCCACGCCCGCAGCGCGTTCGGCATTGAACGAGCTGCCCTGTGGGAACGCGCCACTGAAGAAGCCGGGCATCACGGTGGGAACGAGCAGGGTCACGCCCAGGACACCCACAATCACCAACAATGCCCGTGGCAGGCCGCCGGGAGTCGGAGCGATGCGCTGTTGCCGGGTGGCACCCCACAACCGAGAACCCGCGAGCAGGGCCAGTGCTGCGATGATCGCGGCACCCAGGCCCCACATCGAAACACTGCCAGGCAGGGTCAGCGCGGGCACCACGAGCAGTGCCAAGATGCCCACACACGCCAGGCCTGCCATGCGCAGGCCCAGCAAAGCAGTTTCCATGAACACGGCCACCAGGCCGACCAGAGCGCTCAGGACCAGGGCGAGACCGGCATTCTGCCCGTACGGCGCGGACTGTCGGGACACGAACGAGCCGGACTCGCTCCACAGCTGCCCCGCAGCGGAAAACGTCTCAGGAGTCGGAATGAACCCCAGAAGAGCGTGATCGCTCCCGTGCATGACAGTGAGCGCCAGCAGCAGGGCAGCGAGGCCCAGAACGGTCACCACGGTAGAGGGCAGTCGGAGCCAACGTGCGGCCGCGGTGACCAGAAGGACAATCACCACGGTGACGGCCGCGGGCAGGACCCACCAGAAACCGGCGAGCGCCCCGGCCATGCCCACGCAACCCAGGGCGATACTCGCCAAGAGCAATACGTGCAGGGGGATGATCGACATGCGCGGTGCACGTTGGTTCCGGGGTTGTTCGGGGCCCGTCGATGCGGCGGATGCTTCCGGAGATTCGGCCTGCCCGGCAGATTCGTGATTACCCCGTGGTGTGGCCGGTGCGGCGGTGTGGCTCATGCGGTTGTCCTCGATCGGAAGTGCCCCATCACGTGGTCCATGTTCAACTGTTCGACCCCGGGCGCGGAGGGCGGCGGGTCCAGAAGGGTGGCGCCGTCCAGGATGGAGGTCCACGCGGCGTCGATGTCCGTCCAGCGGCTCACGAGCACTACGGACCAACCGGAGGTTTCCAGAATGTCCGCGCTCTCGGGACGAGTCAGGGGCGAATCGAGCACCATGATCACTGAACCGGCCACGTTGGCCTTGGCCGCTGTCACGTAGCGGCGCGCAGCTTCTGGGGACAGCTTGCCCGTAATGAGTAAGAGGGGGTGGGTGAGTGCTTCACGCTCGAAGCGGGTGGTCAGCGGATCGGTCGCGGCATCCGGTTCGGGACGGGACACGAGTGCGGCCTGCGCCAAACCGTGCACCACCTCGATGGCGGTGTTGTCCGTGACGGACGTGTCACGCTGATCGGTGCTCTCCATGTCACCGTGCGGCAGCGCCCGGCCCTGATCATCCAGTGCGTAGACCACGGTCTCGCGCCGGGTCAGGTGATCCAGGATGGACGCCGTGGCGCGAACGCCCCATTCGAACTGCTCGGTGGAGGGCAGGATGCCCGCCCAGACGCGCTCGCCGGGCCAGTGTTCCTGCGCCATGTCCAGTACGAGCACGGCCTTGCGGGTGCTGCGCGGGTCTTCCTGGCGCACCATGAGCTCGCCGTGCTTTGCCGACGCCGCCCAGTGCACTCGTCGCATGGGATCGCCGTGGCGGTACTCGCGGGTGGTCACGTTGTCCGGACCGGGTTGTGGCATGGCGCGGCGGGATGGGTCACCACCGGTCTCGCGGACCCGGGACGCGCCCAGTTCGGTGAGGTCTTCGGTGTCCGGGGCCACCTGCAGGGTGGTGCGTTCGGCCACATCCAGCAGCTCGGTCACCACGCCGAAGGGGTCCTGGACCCGCACGGTCGCCGGACCCAATTCATGCATTCCACGACGCCGCGGGCGCACCGTGTACTCCACGGGCACGCCAGAGACGGGAACCGAGAAATCCTGGTCCTTGCCCAGCTGCGGGTCCACCTTCTCGTGCACCTCAACCGCCGCGCGATCGTGAGTGGTCGAGCCGGAGGCGGCAGCGCGGCGTCGGGAACCGAATTGCGAACGACGCCGCACGCGCAAGGCGACCGAGGCGGCGTCGCCGACCGTGACAAGGGCCGGATCCACGGACCGTTTGAGCAGTACGCGAGGTTTAATCAGCCACATCGCGAGGGAGGAGAACAGGGGGAGCATGCCCAGGAACAAGGACAGCGCGAGCACGTCCTTGCGGCCCAGCCACG
>JAKDKI010000040.1 GCA_030453435.1 Kocuria sp. | reverse complement strand
TCACCGTGTCATCACCCGCAACCGGAAGCGCGTCCTGGCGACCCCGCTGGACGCGCGCACAGGTCGGCATCGCCCTGTTGCTGGCGTTGTTATTGGTGGTCGCGGGAAAGCTCTTCTGGGTGCAGGGCCTCGACCCCACGGGACGGGCTGAAGCGGCAGCGGAGAGCCGTACCCAAACGGAAGTGATCCCGGCCGTCCGCGGCGACATCAAGGACACCAACGGCGAGGTTCTGGCACGCACCCTGCAGCGTTACGACATCACGGTCGACCAGACCGCCGTGGCAGCCTTTACTCGGGTGAAGGAAGATCAGTCCACGGAACAGGTGACTCCCACCCAGGCGGTGTACGAGATTGCTGACGCACTGAATCTCCCTGACACCGAGGTCAAGAATGCTTTGGACGGGGACAAGACCTTCAATTACGTGGCCCGCGGGGTGACCCCGGAGCAGTACGGCAAGATCCGAGATCTCAACCTGCCCTATGTCTTCGGACAACCGACCTTCCAGCGCAGCTATCCCAACGGTGCCGTGGGTGGGTCCATCGTGGGGTTCTTGGGCGGCGACAACGAGGCTTTGGGGGGCATCGAACAGACCCAGGACGAGAAGTTGCGCGGAACCGACGGTGAACGGCGATACGAAATTTCCGGTGACGGTGTGCGCATTCCTGTGGCCCCGCAGGAATTGCAGGCCCCACAGGACGGTTCTGACGTTCAGCTTTCTATGGACAGTGATGTTCAGTACTTCGCGCAACAGGCCGTGTCGGAACGTGCCGAGGAGCTCAACGCGGAGTGGGGCAGTGCCGTGGTCATGGAGATCAAGTCCGGCAAGGTGCTGGCCATGGCGGATTCCTCCACGGTGGACCCCAACGTGCCCGGTGAGGCAGAGGGCGAGGACTTGGGCGTCCGTTCAGTGACGCATGCCGTGGAGCCCGGGTCCACGCAGAAGATCCTCACCACGGCAGCCGCCATCGACCAGGGCATTGTTGATCCCGATACCGAAATCACGGTGCCCGGACACTTGCAGATCGATTCGGAGAAGATCACCGACGCCTTCGATCACGGCACCCAGAACCGCACGGTGGCCGGCATCATCGCGGACTCCATGAACACGGGCACCGTGATTATGGGCGCCAAGATGGACAAGCAGACTCGCCACGACTACATGTCGAATTTCGGCGTGGGCCAGTCCACGGGCATCGAGCTTCCCGGAGAGACCTCGGGAATCCTGGCTCCCGCCGACGAGTGGGATTTCCGCCAGCAGTTCACCGTTCTGTTCGGCCAGGGTGTCTCGCAGAGCCCGCTGCGCACGGCCTCTATCTTCCAAGCTGTCGCCAATGACGGAGTTCTGATCGAACCGCGGCTCGTGGAGTCCACGGAGGACTCGGAGGGGACGGTCACCACCCCTGAGCAGCCGGAGGGTAAACGTGTGGTTTCTGCAGAAGCCGCGCAGAAGACCATGGACGTCATGGAGACGGTGGTGACCGAAGGCGGTGCCAAGGAAGCAGCGGTTCCCGGCTACCGCGTGGGTGGCAAGACCGGTACCGCGGAGGCGCCCAGTGACCAGGGCGGCTATGACGGTTACACGACCTCGTTCGTGGGAGTGGCACCCATGGAGGATCCCCAGTACCTCGTGGCCGTGACTCTCCAGCGGCCCGAGGGAGATGTCCACACTATTGGCGTCACGGAAACCTTCTCCAAGATCATGGAGCAGGTGTTGCACCACTACAACGTGCCGCCGTCCACCACGGATCCGGTGGAGATTCCCAAGGAAGTGCCGGACAACCTCGATCGCTCCGTGACTCCCTCGAACGCGTTGGAGCAAACGTGGCCTTCACCGGCGAGGGAAGAGTCGCAGGGATAAACTCGCAGCACCAGGTTATTTACCGGTAACTACCGGCCCGGGTGAGTGGGGAACGCTCGCGACAGTTTTTTGAAAAGGATTTCCATGGTTGCATCTGCCGAACAGGGGCCTGACGCACAGTCGGTGCGTCCGTCCCATCCCGTGGCGCATACTGTCGAGCAGTTGGCGGGTCTCACGGGCACGCAGATCGTTGGGTCGCAGGGGGCGCCGGAGGCGTCCGTGACCGGAGTGGTCCTGAATTCTCGCGAGATTCAGCCGGGGGACCTGTATTCGGCGCTTCCCGGTGCGCGCGTGCACGGGGCAAAATTCGCCGCCGACGCCGCCCGGTCCGGTGCCGTGGCCATCCTCACGGACGCGGCGGGTGCGGAGATCGTAGCTCAGGACGGCGTGGACCTGCCCCTGCTGGTCAGCGATGATCCCCGAGCGTGGACGGGTCGCATCGCCGCGGAAATCTACAACTCGCATCCCGGTGACAGCAGTGCCCAGAAGCTTTTCGCCGTGACCGGCACGAACGGCAAGACCACCACCACCTATTTCATTACCTCCATCCTGCGGGCTCTGGGCCATACGACGGGCCTTATCGGCACGATCGAGATCCTGGCCGGCGATACCCCCATCCCGTCCAAATTGACCACCCCAGAAGCCCCGCACGTTCATTCGTTGCTGTCGCTCATGCGCGAGCGAGGAATCGACGCCGCGGCCATGGAGGTCTCCTCCCACGCCCTGGAATTCCACCGCGTGGACGGAGTCCGCTATAACGTTGCCGGGTTCACGAACCTGACTCAGGACCACCTGGATCTGCACGGTTCCATGGAGGCCTATTTCGAGGTCAAGTCCCAACTTTTCACCGCGGAACGGGCCGAGCGCGCCGTCGTCCTGCTGACCGAAGGCGATACCTGGGGCGAGGCGATGGCTCGTCGAGCGAGGGAGAACCTCGGGGCGGATCATGTGACGTCAGTGGCCCTGCGCGGCAATATCGGTGATGACGCGCAGTCCGGTCCCGATCGATCCGGTGCGGACTGGACCCTGAGTTCTCTGACCCGGCGCGGTATCGGCCATGCGTTCACCCTCCAGCACCGTGACGGTCGCAAACTCACGGTCTCCACTGCGCTACCCGGTGATTTCAATGTGGCCAATGCCGCCCTTGCTGTGCTGATGGTGCTCGAATCGGGCGTGGATCTGGACACTCTGCAGTCCGCCCTGGACGAGCACGACCCGTTGACCACGGATGTCCCCGGCCGGATGCAGTTGGTCGGTACACGACCCACCTCCGTCGTGGACTTCGCCCACAATCCGGATGCCATGGCGCGAGCCCTGCAGTCCGTGGAACCCACTGAGGAAGGCGGCCGGACCATCATCGTGTTCGGCGCTACCGGCAGGCGGGACACCAGCAAGCGCCCCATCATGGGCAGGGTGGCCGCCGAGGGGGCAGATATCGTGATCGTCACCGATGACGATCCACACGACGAGGATCCGGCGCCCATTCGGGAGCAGGTCGCCCAGGGGGCACGCGAAGCCCAAGAACGCGGAGCGCGCGCTGCAGAGGTGCACGTGATCGCCCCTCGCGAGGTGGCCATCCACACTGCGGTTCGCATGGCCAGACCGGAGGATTCCATCATCCTGGCCGGACGCGGTCACGAAGTTTTCCAAGATCTCAATGGCGTGGCACATCCTCTGGATGATCGCGTGGAGCTCAAGGCGGCGCTGGATGCGCTGCACTCGGGCCGTAAGGAGCACAAATGATTCCCCTGTCCGCAGCTGAGGTGGCTGAAGCCACCGGAGGCCGACTGGTCGGTGTCCAGGATGCTGAGTCCGTGGTAATTTCATCGGTGACCACGGACTCCCGCGAGGTCACTGAGGGGACCTTGTTCGTGGCCAAGCCGGGTGAGGCCACGGACGGGCATAAGTTCGTCCCCCAGGCCGCCCAAGCCGGAGCCGTGCTCAGTTTGCTCGAGCGCGAGGTGACCACCGATGCGGGGGAGACCTATCCCGGTGTGCTGGTGCCCGACGTCGTCGAGGCCATGAGTGCGTTGGCTAGCAACGTGATCGATCGGCTGCGTCAGAAGCATCCGGTGACCGTGGTGGCGGTGACAGGTTCGGTGGGCAAAACCACCACCAAGGACCTGCTGGCCGGCATCTTCGGGTCGCAGGGCCCCACGGTGGCACCTCGAAATTCCTACAACGGTGAGGTGGGCGTGCCGCTCACGGTGTTCATCGCCCAAGATGACACGCGCTACTTCGTGATCGAAATGGGCGCGAATCACCTGGGCAACATCGAATACCTGTGCAACATGGTGCGCCCTGACGTGGGAGCCGTGCTGTGCGTGGGAACAGCGCACGCCGGTGAGTTCGGCGGTGTCGAGAACATCGCGCGCACCAAGGGCGAAATGGTCGAGGGTCTCGCACCGAGCGGCACCGCTGTCCTCAACGACGACGATCCCCGCGTCCGCGAAATGCGCACCCGCACTCAAGCAAACATCGTCTCCTTCGGTCTCGGTGCCCAGGCGCACGTGCCCGAGCACGACGACGATCGAGTTTGGGCCGAAAACGTGACCGTGGGTGCCGACGGCTGCCCCAGTTTCACACTGCACCTGCCCGACGGCTCCTCGCACGTGGTCGAGTCCAAGTTGATCGGCGCGCACCACGTGTCCAACATCCTGGCTGCAGCTTCCATTGCCTTTGCCGCCGGTATCGATCCGCAGGCCATTGCGGCCGGAGTCAACGGCCAGGGTGCCGCGTCGCGCTGGCGGATGGAGCGCACCGAGCGCCCCGACGGCGTGACGGTGATCAATGACGCCTACAACGCCAACCCACAGTCCATGCGTGCAGCGCTCCAGACCCTGGCTCAAATGGGTCGTGGTGACGGTCAGACCGCCCCGCGCCGAACCGTGGCCGTGTTGGGCGGCATGTATGAACTCGGAGACGAATCCGTTGCCGCCCACGATGCCCTGGGCCAACTGCTGGTGCGCATGAACATCTCGCACGTGGTAGCCGTGGGGGACGTGGCCCGCCCCATTTTCACCGCCGCCACGCTTGAAGGTTCCTGGGGGGACGAGGCGCAATGGGTGGCCACCGCGGAGGAAGCAGAGCAATACCTCAAGGGCGCCCTGCAACCCGGGGACATCGTATTGTTCAAGTCCTCCAATGCCGCCGGACTCAACCATTTGGGTGACCGGGTGGCGGCCGAAACCACGGACGGCGCAAGCAACTACAACGACCAGAACAACGGCAAGGGGAACGAGCCGGCATGATTCAGTTGCTCATGGCTTCGGGGCTGGGCCTCGTTTTTTCGATCTTCGGCACCCCGGCGCTGATCAAGTTGTTGGCACGTCGAGGGTACGGCCAGTACATCCGCGACGACGGTCCCACGAGTCACCAGACCAAACGCGGCACGCCCACCATGGGTGGCGTGGCCATCCTGTTGTCCGTGGTGGCCGCCTACCTCGTCACCCATGTGGTCAGTGTCCTCGCCTGGCCGGAGAACGGCGGCATGACTATTTCTGGTCTGCTCGCGCTGGGGCTCATGCTCGGCATGGGGCTGGTCGGCTTCCTGGACGACTACAAGAAGATCGCCAAGAAGCAGAACCTGGGACTCACCGCAGCAGGAAAGATGATCCTGCAGGGCACCATTGGCGTGGCCTTCGCCGTGCTGGTCCTGTTCTTCCCGGACGAGGCCGGTAACACTCCCGCATCCACCGCCATCTCATGGACCAGGGACACCAACGTCGACCTGGCCTTTGCGGGTCCGATCATCGGCGCGATCCTCTTCGTGATCTGGGTGAACCTGATCGCCACGGGCACCACCAACGCGGTGAACCTCACGGACGGCCTGGACGGGCTGGCCACGGGCGCATCCATTTTGGTGTTCAGCGGATATATGCTCATTGCCCTGTGGCAGTCCGGTCATCTGTGCGAGAACGTGGACCAGGCAGCCTGCTACGAGGTCCGCGATCCCATGGATCTGGCTATCGTGGCCGCCGCACTCGTGGGGGCACTGATCGGCTTCCTGTGGTGGAACACTTCACCGGCCAAGATCTTCATGGGCGACACCGGTTCACTGGGACTCGGCGGTGCGCTGGCCGCATTTGCCGTGCTGTCCCGCACCGAATTGCTCCTGATCGTCATTGCAGGCCTGTTCGTGGTCATCACCCTCTCGGTCATCATGCAGGTGGGCTATTTCAAACTCTCCGGTGGTAAACGCATCTTCAAGATGGCACCGCTCCAGCACCACTTCGAGCTCAAGGGCTGGCAAGAGGTCACCATTGTGGTGCGCTTCTGGATCATTGCCGGATTGTTCGTTGCGGCGGCACTGGGCGTGTTCTACGGTGACTGGTTGATTCACAACGGAGGGGCTTTCCCCGGAGCTGAGGCACTTCGATGATTCACGCGAGTAACGACAACCCCGTTCTGGACAACCCGCGACTGACCGCTCTGACCAGTTGGGACGCTGACTGGCGCGGACTGCGAGTGGTCGTGGCCGGGATCGGTGTTTCCGGGTTCGCAGCGGCGGACACACTCATTGAACTGGGCGCGCGCGTGGTCGTTCTGGACGGTAACGACACCGCCCGCAACCGGCAGCGGGCTGACACCCTGCGCATCGTGGGTGCATTGGACGTCAACCTAGGCCAGGAGGCCATGACCTTCGTTCCCGACGTCGCAGGGGACCGCCCCGACCTGGTCGTCACCTCACCCGGTTTCCCGCCCACGCACCCGTTGCTCGTGGCCGCCCGCGAAGAGGGCATCCAGATCTGGGGCGACGTGGAATTGGCATGGCGCGTGCGCGAACGTGAAGGCCGCAAGACCGCCGAATGGGTGTGCATCACCGGCACCAATGGCAAGACGACCACCGTGGGCATGACGGCATCGATGCTCCAGGCTGCCGGCCTCAAAGCGATTGCGGTGGGCAACGTGGGTACCCCCATCCTGGACGCGCTCCGCGATCCCATCGAATATGACGTACTGGCGGTGGAGCTCTCGAGTTTCCAATTGCACTGGACCCATTCCATGGCGCCCCTGGCCTCCGTGGTGCTCAACCTGGCCCAGGATCACGTGGACTGGCACGAGGGTTACGGGAACTACGTGGCGGACAAGTCTCGCGTGTACGAGAACACCAAGGTGGCGTGCGTGTTCAACGCGGAACAGCAAGGCTCCGTGGAACTCGTGGAGGAAGCCGACGTCCTGGAGGGTTGCCGCGCCATCGGCTTCACGACCGGTTCCCCGGACCTGTCCATGGTCGGTGTCGTGGACGACCTTCTGGTGGACAGGGCCTTTGTCGAGGACCGGAAAAACACTGCCGCCGAACTGGGCAACGTGGCCGACACCGGTGCACTGCCCACTCGACACGTGGTGGCCAACGCACTGGCCGCTGCGGCTCTGGCCCGCGCCGCCGGTGTTGCACCGGAGGCCGTGCGCGACGGTCTTCTCGCTTTTCAACCCGGTGACCACCGAATCCAGTTGGTGGCCGAGTCCGACGGCGTTCGCTGGATCAACGATTCCAAGGCCACCAATCCGCACGCCGCCCAGGCTTCACTCTCCGCCTTTGATTCAGTCATCTGGATTGCAGGTGGGCTGTCCAAGGGCGTGACCTACGACCAACTCGTGGAGCGTAACGCTTCTCGACTGCATACGGTGATCCTGATCGGCACGGACAATCAGGCGCTGTTGGATGCCCTGGAGCGCCACGCCCCCGAGGTCCCTGTCGTGGCGACGTCGGGCCCCGACGCCGTTGACCCGACCGCGGATCCCACGGACGGCCACGCGGCCATGCGCACCGCCGTGCAGCAAGCACGAAAGGTTGCGACACCGCAGGACACGGTCCTCATGGCCCCGGCAGCGGCGTCCATGGACCAATTTCAGGATTACGCGGACCGCGGCGATGCCTTCATGAACGGCGTGCGAGAAGAACTGGGACTCTAATGGCGAAATCCCCGGGTCGAAGCTCCGACACCCCCCGCAACGGCGCAGTTGCCGAGCACCCCAAGGACTCCCGCTCAACAGCGGTACACCCGGGCTCCGGCGTACGCGACGACGATCTGGGAGTGGTTCGGGCCAGCGGCGGGGGGAGTCGTCCCCTGAGCAGCAAACTCCGTCACATGTGGCACCAACTCGTGGACGGGCCGCTCTTCCACTCCTACTGGGCTTTGGCCGGCACGGTCATCATGCTCACGGCGATCGGCATGATGATGGTGCTTTCCGCATCCGCAGTCGAGGCCATTGCCGAGGACAGCTCCGCGTATTTCTTGTTCCAACGGCAGGCCATGTTCGGAGCGGTCGGTTTGATCGCCATGATTGCCCTGTCGTTCGTCCCTGCCTGGCTCTATCGCAAACTCTCGTGGGCTCTCTGGGCCCTTGGCGTGGGCCTGCTGCTTCTCGTGTTCTCGCCACTGGGCGAAGAAGTCAACGGAAACCGCAACTGGCTGAGTCTGGGCGGCCTGACCCTGCAGCCCTCCGAAGCCGCAAAGCTGGCGCTGTGTGTCTGGTTGGCCGCGCAGTTCGCGAAACAGGGTGACGAGGTCACCGACTGGAAGAAAGCTCTGTGGCCGTCTCTCATCGGGTTCCTGGTCCCCACGGGACTGGTGGCAGCCGGCGGCGACATGGGCACTGCCATTGTGTTCGTGCTGATCTACGCCGCCGCGTTGTTCTTCGCGGGTGCTCCGCTCAAGATCTTCGCCGGAGCGGCCGTTGTGGGAATCGTTCTGGGTGTGGGAGCCATCATCACGGCCCCGCACCGTGTCGACCGCATTACCGGCTGGTTGTTCGGCGAATGTGGTGCAACGGATGCCTGTTGGCAGGCCGAGCAAGGGCTCAATGCACTGGCCACCGGTGGCTGGTGGGGCGTGGGGTTGGGCCAGTCCCGGCTTAAGTACAACTACGTCCCAGAGGCCCACAACGACTACATTTTTTCGATCATCGGTGAGGAACTAGGGCTGTTGGGTACCGCCATCATCCTGCTGCTCTTCGCCATCATGGTGATCGCCATGGCACGCATCATCCTGCGAACCCGCAGCATCTTTGTGCGGATCGCCACGGCGTGCGTCGCCACATGGTTGGTGGGCCAGGCGTTCGTGAACCTCGGAATGGTCACGGGACTGCTGCCCGTGATCGGTATTCCGTTGCCGTTCATCAGCTACGGTGGTTCGGCGTTGATGATCAGCCTGGCGGCGGTGGGTGTCGTGATGTCGTTCGCCCGAGTCCCGCGTTCGGTGGAGGTCAGCAAGAATTCCGCGATCCTGGACCGTCAGGAAGCCCACGAGGTCTCCGCTGACGGGGAACCGCGGCGTCGGGGGCCAGAATGGTTGCGACGCATTACTTCGCAGGGTGGAAAGGCACAACATGAGCAGTGAACCGCTGAACAAGGCCGAGGGCTCCGTGAACGTCGTGCTCGCAGGCGGAGGCACCGCCGGGCACGTGAGCCCGTTGCTGGCCATTGCCCACGCGATCGAGGAGGCCGACCCGGCTGCGTCTGTATGCGCGGTGGGAACCGCGTCCGGTATGGAAACTCGCCTGGTCCCCGCCGCTGATGTGCAACTGGAACTCATTGATCGAGTGCCTCTGCCGCGACGTCCATCGGCAGATCTGCTGCGCCTTCCGGCGCGACTCAACCGAGCGGTTCAACAAGCGGGTCGTATCCTCGACTCGCAAGGTGCTGACGTCGTGGTGGGAGTGGGCGGTTACGTGTGCACGCCCGTCTACCTGGCGGCTGCGCGGCGTCGTATCCCCGTGATCATCCACGAAGCCAATGCGCGCCCAGGGCTCGCCAACCGTGTGGGTGCCCGCTTCGCCTCCGTGGTGGCCACAGCGTTCGCGGACACCCCCCTGAAGGGTGCCGTGCCGGTGGGCATGCCCATGCGCCAGGAAATTGCAGAGCTGGATCGTTCGGCGCTGCGCGCTCAGGCACGCGATGAACTCGGCCTTGACCCTGACCTGCCCACCGTGGTCGTGACGGGCGGTTCCTCCGGAGCGCAGTCGATGAACAGAACCGTGGCGAAAATCGCGCGCGAAGTTGCCGAGCATGGCTACCAGCTTCTGCATGTGACCGGACGCACCAAGGAGGTTCGGACGGACAGCGGCGAACTGCTGCGGGCTCCGGGCTATGTCCAGACTGAGTACGTGGACGGTATGGAAAAGGTCTACGCCGCCGCCGACCTGCTCGTGGCCCGCGCGGGTGCCGCCACGGTGTGTGAGGTGGCCGCGGTGGGGTTGCCCGCGGTGTTCGTGCCCCTGCCCATCGGCAACGGTGAGCAGGCGCTCAATGCCCGCTCCTTGGTCGCCGCCGGGGGAGCGGAACTCGTGAAGGATTCCGAGTTCACCCCGCAGTTCTACCGGGACACGGTAGCTGCTCTCGTCACTGATGCCCCTCGACTGAACCGGATGGCGCAGGCCTCCGCGGCCCACGGTATTCGTGATGCGGCACAGACCATGGCGCAATTGGTTCTGGAACACGCGCAGCGGCACTAAGTTAGTCCCGATCACTCGGAACCCATTACTTCCCACTTCCCGTTCGGAGGAGACACCGTGAACTCCCAGGTCCAGCTCGATCCCCATACGCTGGGGCGCGTCCACTTCATCGGCATGGGCGGGGCAGGCATGTCTGCCGTGGCGAGACTCCTGCTGGCCCGCGGTGTGGACGTGAGCGGTTCCGACGCCAAGGACTCACAAGGGCTTCGCGAACTCGAGGAACTCGGCGCCACGGTGTTCGTGGGTCAGCAGGCCCACAACGTGGACGGCGCCGGCACCGTGGTGATCTCCACAGCCATCAAACCCAGCAATCCGGAACTTGCGGCTGCGCGGGAGCGGGGTCTGCGCGTGGTGCACCGGTCCGAGGCCTTGGCCTCCGCGATGCACGGTCGGCGGGTCGTCGCCGTCGCGGGGACCCATGGAAAGACCACCACGAGCTCCATGACCACCGTGGCCTTCCGCGCAGCTGGTCTGGACCCGTCATGGGCCATTGGCGCGTTCGTCGCTGATCTGGGTGCCAACGCGGGCTTTGCCGACGGCGCGTGGTTCGTGGCGGAGGCGGACGAGTCCGACGGTTCTTTCCTGGCTTACCACCCCGAAATCGCGGTGGTCACCAATGTGGAACCGGACCACCTGGACCACTACGGCTCGGCCGAAGAGTTCTTCGCCTCCTTCGATCGCTTCTCGGAAACCGTCCGTCCCGGCGGAACGTTGGTCGCCTGCCTCGATGACCAGGGTTCGCGGAACCTTGCTGAGCGTCGTCGTGCTACCGGTGAAGCGGTCTTGACGTACGGGCTGGATCCTGCCGCGGACGTGGTCATCTCGGGCATCGAGGCGCGGGGCGTTGGTTCGCATTGCACCCTGACGTTCGCCCTGGCAGGGGGAGAGCCCAGCTCTTTGGAATTGGACCTGCTGGTCCCGGGGGCGCACAACATTGCCGACGCCGCCGCGGCCTTCACCGCAGGACTGGCCGCAGGGGCAGAGCCGGAAGCGCTGATCGATGGGCTGGGACAGTTCCACGGCTCGGCACGACGTTTCGATTTAAAGGGAACGGCTCGCGGGGTGCGCGTCTTCGACGATTACGCTCACCACCCCACCGAGGTCCAGGCTGCGCTGAGGGCTGCCCGGGAAGTCGCGGGTGAACACAAGGTGCACGCGATCTTCCAGCCGCACCTGTACTCACGCACCCGGGAGTTTGCGGCCGAGTTCGCTGCAGCTTTGGAGTTGGCCGATCACGCGTACGTTCTGGACGTCTTCGGGGCGCGCGAGGAGCCGATGCCGGGCATCACCGGGGCAACCATTGCGGACCTGGCGCCGTCCGGTCGAGTGGTGTCCACGCCAGAGGCCGAAGAGGCCATTGGTGCGGTCCTGCAGTCCGCGGGCGAGGGTGACCTGATTCTGACCGTGGGTGCCGGCGACATCACCGCGCTCGGTCCCAAGATCGTGGACGGGTTGGCGCTCAACTAATGGTCAGGCCCTCACCACCGCATCAACAGCGCCTGGGCTGGGACCAGGATTGCGAGGATCCCCAGCGGCACGAACC
>JAKDKI010000268.1 GCA_030453435.1 Kocuria sp. | reverse complement strand
CAACCTGGCCGCCATCAAGGGCCTGGGTTACGACGTGTACGGAGTCTCCGGGGACAGCCCGGAAGAACTCAACCGTTTCGTGGAGGAGTACCACCTCCCCTACACGCTTCTTTCCGATCCCGATCACGCAGCCGCCAAGGAATGGGGCGCATGGGGTGAACGCACCATCAACGGTGAAACCTCCGAGGGCCCCCTGCGTTCCACGTTCGTCGTGAACGCAGACGGCACGCTCGCGAACGCCGAATACCGCGTCGATGCGAAGGGACACGTGGGTCGTCTCGTGTCCGAATTGTCCAACGGTTCCTGAGAACCGTCACTAATCTCCGCCCGGACAGTGGCCTCCTGGACGGACGGAAATAGCGGCAGCCGCCTTCGGGCGGCTGCCGCCCCTTTTAACCGTTCATCTGTCTTACGACGACGCCGCGCCCTTGGCATTCAGACTCCGCCCTCAGACCCGGGCTGACCCCGGAAAGGTGATGGGAGCTCGGACCCGCGCCGATCAGTCCTCGGCAGTAATGAGGCCTTCGGAAACCATCCAGTCGTAGGCCACGTCCACGGGTTCCTGACCTTCCACATCCACCTTGAGGTTCAACTGGCGCATGGTCTCATCGGTCAACAGCGGTGAGACCTGGTCAAAGACTTCCTGCAGTTGCGGGTACTCCTCCAGAGTCTCCGGGTTGAACACCGGTGCCGCGTTGTACGCCGGGAAGAAGTTGCGATCGTCCTCCAGGACGGTCAGCTCCAGGGCGTCGATGCGACCATCGGTTGTGAAAACTTCACCGAAGTTGCAGTCGCCATCATCGGTCGCCGTGTACACAGCGCCCGTGTCGTACACGCCGATGTTGCCGTCCGGAATGCCGTTGGAGGATCCCCGCGGAATGTCGTAGGTCTCCAGCATGGGATCCAAGCCGTCCTGCCGGGAGTTGAACTCCGCCTCCACGCACAGCGTCCGCTCGGCCACGGGCAGGCTCCCGATCTGTGAGAGCTTGGAAATGTTGCCCAGTTCGGGCACCGCCTCGCTACGCACCGCGAATGCGTACGTGTTGTTCAGCGGCGCGGGCCTGCCCCATGTGAGTCCGTTCTCCAGGTCCGCGTCATGCACAGCCTGCCACTGTTCTTCCTTGTCCGGGATGCCGGTGGCGTTACCCATGTAAGTGATCCACGCGGTTCCCGTGTACTCGTAGGTGAAGTCCCCCTCGCCCGAAACCGTCAGTTCGCGCACCGGCTGGCTTCCGGGCACATTGGTGAAGTCCTCCACCTCGAATCCCGCGGCCTCTGCGGTCATCACGGCGATCTTGCCCAGGATGAGTTGCTCGGTGAAGTTCTTACTCACCACCGTCACCTGGGCGTCCTCGGGCAGTCCCTCCACAGGTTGGATCTCGCCCGGTTGTACCTCCGGCACGAACGACGTGGCCGGTTGCAGCCCACATCCCGCCAACAACATCACAGACAGTGCCGCACCGATTCCGGCAACGGCGCGCGTCGGCTTACTTTTCGACGACGCCGCCCCGGCCACCGGTTGTTGCGCTCCTCGCGTTCGTTTCGACGTTGCCATCACAGTCCCTTCGGGCGCGCGACGTGTTCCACGAAGCGCCCCAGCCAATCCACGAGCAGTGCCAAGAGTGCGACCAGCAGAGAGCCCGCGATCAGCACCTTGATCAAGTTCAGGTTTACGCCCGTGGTAATCAGAATTCCCAGTCCACCGCCGTTGATGAACGTGGCCAGCGTTGCGGTTCCGACCAGCAACACCAGAGCGGTGCGAATACCGGAGAGCATGACCGGCACCGCCAGCGGAAGTTCCACTCTGAAAAGCACAGCCGCCGCGCTCATACCCATTCCGCGTCCTGCCTCCACAAGCCGTTCATCCACCTGTTGCAGGCCCACCATGGTGTTGCGCAACACCGGTAGAACCGCATATGCCACCAGCGCGACGACCGCCGCGGTGAAGCCGAAGCCCAGCCAGAAGGACAACAACACCACCAGCCCGATGGCCGGTGCCGCCTGTCCGATGTTGGGCACCACGAGCACGGGTCCGGTCAGTTTTCGCAGCGGCCCACGGGTGAGCAGGATGCCCAGCGGAATCGCGATGAGCAGGACCAGTGCGGCTGCCACGGCGGTGAGTTTCAGGTGCTCCCACGTGTAGCCCCATAGGGCGTCGGGTGCCAGGGTCGCGCGTTCGGTGTCGGTCAGATCGCCGAATGCCAACCACGCGAACAGTGCCGCAATGCCCACCATGATGACAGCGAGCTGAGTCCACAGCCCCTTGGACGAACCTCCCGCGACCGCCGCGGTGGTCGAGACGGCATCCGGGTTCGTTACGCCGGTGGTTGCACTCACGGCCGATCCCTCGTTTCTGCCACGTTCTCCTCGCCGACGTCGCCCCGGTCCGTTGCGCTCGAGTCGTCCCCGTGCTCGTCCCGCGGGGCACGCTGGCCCTCAGCCGGGGGTTCGAGTGGAGTCGTCGGAGGCGCCCGCCGCCGTGGAACCGGCGGTGGCGGCGTCGTCGGCAACTTCCGGAAGGGATCCGGTGTTGAGGCCCACCGGTGCATCGCCGCCGCCCAGGGCTGCGGCTTGCCCGGCGGAGATGGCGTCCATCACCGTGTTGACCGTGATCAGGCCGGTGAACACGTCTCGTCGACCAGCGACCAGTGCGGCTCCGGTGCTCGCGACCAGCATCGCGTCCAAGGCATCGTTGAGCGTGGACTGTTCGTTGACGAGAGGCAGGTTGGGGTCCGTAGCGTCCGAGATGACCTGCATGCGTGAGAGCTGGCGCTGCGACAACCATTGAATGGCGCGCCCGCGGGAGTCCAGGATCACCACGTTCTGCTGACTTGCTCCCTCAAGTCGAGCGATGATCGTTTCCGGTGACTCGCCGGGGGTAGCGGTGACGGCTTCCTGCTGCTCGACTTCGTGCACCCGGTTGAGCGTGAGTTGCTTGAGACCCGCACCGGAGCCGATGAAGTTCTCCACGAACTCGTTGTTCGGATTCGCCAGGATACGTTCGGGAGAGTCGTACTGCTCGATCTGGGCGCCCTCGTTGAAGATGGCGATCCAGTCGCCGAGCTTCACGGCCTCGTCAAAGTCGTGGGTCACACAAACGATGGTTTTCTGCAGCTCTGCCTGGATGTTGAGCAACTCGTTCTGCAGGCGCTGCCGGGTGATGGGGTCCACCGCACCGAACGGCTCGTCCATGAGCAGGACGGGCGGATCTGCGGCGAGCGCACGGGCCACGCCAATGCGCTGCTGCTGGCCACCGGAAAGTTCTTTGGGATAGCGGTTGCGGTAGGTTTTCGGGTCCAGGGACACCAGTTCAAGGAGCTCGTCGACGCGGGCGGCAATGCGGTCCTTGTCCCATCCGAGCATTTTGGGGACCAAACCGATGTTGGCCGCCACGCTCATGTGCGGGAACAGGCCGCCGGCCTGGATCACGTAACCGATCTGACGGCGGAGCTTGTCGCCGTTCATGTCCGTGACGTTGTCCCCATTGATCACGATGGACCCGTCCGTGGGCTCGATCAGACGATTGATCATCTTCAGCGTGGTGGTCTTACCGCAACCGGAGGGACCCACGAGCATCACGATGCTGCCCGCGGGGATTTCCATGGTGAGACCGCCCACGGCCGGCTTGGCCTGTCCGGGGTACTGCTTGGTCACCTGATCAAGCAGGATGGACGCGCCGCTGACCTTCTCGGCGGAGTTCTGGATGGTTTGTGTTTCGGACGCGGATACCTCGCGAGGTTGTCAGACGGCTCAGGACCACCAGCAGGAGGTCCAAGA
>JAKDKI010000267.1 GCA_030453435.1 Kocuria sp. | reverse complement strand
CCCCGCGTGGACGGCCGCAACATGGTCATGGTCATCGGCCCGCTGAAGAACAAGGCCGAGGCCCGTGCTGAGGCCCGTCGACAGAAGCAGCGCGACGAGTCCAAGGCGGACAACGAGCGGAAGCAGCGGGTGGACACCTCCAAGGCTGCCCCTGTGACCCAGTCCATCGGGGATGCGTTCCCGGAGGAACTGCGGAGCAAGGCCAGCGCACCGGAGACCTCGGAAGAGACCCCGGTTCAGAACACTGAGCAGGCCAAGGTCTCGGACCAGGCGGACACCAAAGCCGAGTCCACTCAGGACGAGGCCCCTAAGGCTGAGCCCAAGGTCGTGGACGCACCGGCGGTGGACCCCAAGATCGGTCAGGCTGCCCCGGCAGTGACCGAGACCGAGGAGGAAGCCGAAAAGCGTACCGAGGTTGCTGAGGAAGCTCCCGAGGAGAAGCCCAAGGCAGCGGCGTCGCCGTCCAAGCCCAAGGCAGCTCCCAAGCCGGCATCGGCCGAGAAGCCCAAGGCGGCTTCCGCGGCCAAGCCAAAGGCTGCAGCGTCGGCTAAACCCAAGGCTGCCGAGGACAAGCCCAAGGCGACTGAGGAGAAGCCTAAGGCTGCCCCTAAGCCGGCTTCGGCTCCGAAGCCCGGTGCCCCCAAGCCCGGAGCTCCCAAACCGGGCCCTGCTAAGCGCTGAGGCGCGCAGCACACAGTGAATTGACAGCGTTGGGCGTGCAACACGCTCAACACAAGCGTGGCCGTCGCTTGCGAGCGGCGGCCCACCGGTGTGCGTCACCGGTTGAACCAAAGGAGACGGCCACCATGCCGAAGATGAAGACCCACAGTGGAGCTAAGAAGCGTTTCAAGCTCACCGGTTCGGGCAAGGTCAAGCGTCAGCAGGCCAACCGCCGCCACTACTTGGAGCACAAGTCTTCGCGACTGACCCGCCGCCTCGCGAGCGATCAGATCGTGAGCACCCCGGGCGAGGCCAAGGCCATCAAGCGGATGCTGGGCAAGTAAGCCAGCGCTACACCAAGTTTTGTGCCGTGAGAGCGGCGCAGTGAAGTTTGAGATTGTTCCGATCGTGATCGGAACCGAACCGTAAGGAGTACACACGTGGCACGTGTGAAGCGGGCGGTCAACGCCCACAAGAAGCGTCGTGAAATTTTGGAGATGGCCTCCGGTTACCGTGGACAGCGTTCGCGCCTGTACCGCAAGGCCAAGGAACAGGTGCTGCACTCGTACACCTACTCCTACAACGACCGTCGCAAGAAGAAGGGCGATTTCCGTCGCCTGTGGATCCAGCGCATCAACGCTGCTTCCCGCGCCAACGGCCTGACCTACAACCGTTTCATCCAGGGCCTGAAGGCTGCTGAGGTTGAGGTGGACCGTCGCATGCTGGCAGAGCTGGCCGTCAACGACGCCAATGCTTTCGCCGCTCTGGTCAAGGTTGCCAAGGACGCACTGCCGGAGGACACCTCCGCACCGCGCAACGCTGCCTGACCAGGCTCGTGAACTTCACCGAGCGCCTGGGAGACCGGCTGCTGTCCAACACCCGTGCCGATCGGGTTCGTGACGTAGCCGCGTTGACCAGGCGCTCGGTTCGTTCCAAACGCGGACTGTTCCGCGCGGAGGGCCCCCAGAACGTGCGCGAAGCACTGCGGTTGGCGCTCTCTGATTCTCCGGCACCCGGTCTTCCGGGGCTCGACGCCGTGTACGTCACCGAATCCGAGTTGGACCGCCATCCGGACATCGCCGCGGACCTGGAAGTCGTGTCCGAACGCGGGGGAGTGTTCATCCGCGCGGTCACCTCCGAGGTGCTGGCGGCCATGACCGACGCCGTGACGCCCCAGGGCATGCTGGCGGTCTGCTCCCTTCCCGCCCTGGACCTCCATGCTGCACTGGCACCGGCCGATCTGGCGTGCGTTCTGGTCCGGGTCCAGGATCCCGGTAACGCCGGAACGGTCGTGCGCGCCGCGGACGCCGCCGGTGCCCGGGCTGCCGTGTTCACCTCCGGCAGCGTGGACCCGTTCAATCCCAAGGCCGTACGTTCATCGGCCGGTTCGCTGTTCCACGTTCCGGTCGTCACGGGAGCGGACCTTGTCGACGTCGCTCACGCCGCCCACGAGCGCGGCTCGGGAATTCTCGCTGCGGACGGATACGCAAACGTGTCGGTGGATGATCTCGCCGACGCCGCGCTATTGCGGTCCGCGGGTGTGGCACGTTCCGACGATGCCCCATACGACCTGTCCTGCCCCACCGCGTGGTTGTTCGGCAACGAGGCCCAGGGTCTCACCGACCATGAAAAGGCCCACGCCGATCTGGCCGTGGCCGTGCCGCTCTACGGAGCCGCAGAATCTCTCAACGTGGGCACTGCAGCCACAGTCTGCTTGTACTCTTCGGCGCGAGTCCAGCGCCGCGCTCACTCATGAATACCGCGTCCGCGCAGGATCCGATCACACGGGTCACCGGCGCGGCCATCCTTGATAACTCCCAGGCGCCCACCCGCATGCTGGTGGCTCAGCGCGCCTACCCGAAGAAGCTTCGTGGCCTGTGGGAGTTTCCGGGCGGTAAACAGGAACCCGGAGAAGGCGCTGAAGAAGCACTCGTTCGTGAATGTACCGAGGAACTCGGCGTGACCGTTCGCCCGTTGGACGAGGTCCCCGCTCCGAACCCGGAGGGATGGCCCCTCAAAGGAACCGCCGTCATGCGTGTCTTCACCGCGGTGGTCATCGATGAACGTGAGCCGGCCGCGGGGAAGGACCACCTTCAGTTGCGTTGGGTCGAATTGAATGACCGCGCATCGATTCTCGAGCTCGAGTGGATCCCGGCGGACCTGCCCATCGTGGAGGCCCTGCTCGACCAACTCCAGGAGGCGAGCCCTCAAGCCTCCCGCCGCGGTCACTGACCATGGCTCTGCGAACCGAAACGCGTCGGGATCCTGCCGCGTGGAGCGCCCTGTGGGCCATGGTCCTGGGCTTCTTCATGATCCTGGTGGACGCCACCATTGTGTCCACCGCAGTGCCCGCCATCATGGACGGGCTGAATGCTCCCATTGGTGGGGTGCTGTGGGTGACCAGCGCCTACCTGCTCGCTTATGCGGTCCCTTTGCTCATCACCGGTAGGTTGGGGGATCGCTTCGGCCCGCGCACCATGTACCTGCTGGGACTGTCGGTCTTTACCCTGGCGTCCCTGTGGTGTGGGTTTGCCGGGACCCTGGAAAGTCTCGTGGCCGCTCGCGTGGTTCAAGGGGTCGGCGCGGCGATCCTCACTCCCCAGACCATGACCGTGATCACCCGCATGTTTCCGAGCGAAACCCGCGGCACCGCCATGGGAATCTGGGGAGCCACGGCAGGCATCGCCACCCTGGTGGGACCGCTCCTGGGCGGCGTGCTCGTGGACCTGGCCGGTTGGCAGTGGATCTTCTGGGTCAACGTTCCGGTCGGAATTTACGCCCTGTGGCGCGCGGCCAAATACCTTCCGCGTCTCGAACGCCGCAGCCATTCCCTGGACATACCGGGCGTGGTGCTTTCCGGCGTGGGCCTGTTCCTCATCGTGTTCGGCGTGCAGGAGGGTCAGAAGTACGGCTGGTCCACCGTGGTCGGTCCCATCACGATCCCCGTGGTCATCGGAACCGGCGTGGCCGTGATGATCGCGTTCGTCGCGTGGCAGGCCAAGAACCGCGGTGAGCCACTGGTACCGCTCGCGCTGTTTCGCGACCGCAACTTCTCGCTGGCCAACGTGGCGATCGGCGCGGTCAGCTTCACCGTGAACTCCATGATCATTCCCGCGATGCT
>JAKDKI010000266.1 GCA_030453435.1 Kocuria sp. | reverse complement strand
CTATCCCCAGCTACCCCGCACCACCGGCGCGCCCACACTCAACTCTGAAGAGCCTCTATTGGGTTCCTGTTGCCATGGGGCGGCCAGGATGAGACGCGGGGCGATCGCGGGGATGCCGCCACCGTTTCTGAACAAGAACTCCGCAACTCCCCGGTGGTCGTGGGGCCCACCGAGACCCAGGCCGCCAATTGGACCGAGGTTCTGGCGGATCCGGCCGTGGAACTGGGCCGTTCCCGTGATGACGAGGGCACCAAGGCATTGATCGCCCGCGCACTCCACGAGGCGCAGGAAGACCCCCAGGTCGAAGAAGAGCTGGATCAGACCTTCAAACTCCGTGCGCTCAATGAAGGCGACATCACCCCGGTCGTGGACGCACCCCAGCGCATAGACAACTCGGAGAAGCAGGCGGCAGAGCCGTCCGAATCAGCCACCCCTGAGGTAGAACCTCCGCCGGCAGCAGCTGCGGGGGCGGCACCCGGTGGCCCGGCCCCCACCCACACCGTGGTGACACGCGCTGAATGGGAGGAGTGGGAGTCCGCGCACCCCGATACACAGCTGGTGGCCAGCACCCCGGGTGGGAAAGACGATTCTGAATTCTCCGCCGTGGACGACACCACCCTGCAACGATCTCTGGATCAGTGGGCCCACTTGGCCAAGCCCTTCCACTCTCTGGTGGCGATCGACGTATCCGGATCAATGGGCTATCAAGCGCTGCCAAACGGTGCCACCCGCATGAATCTGACGGCCGGTGCCGCAGTGGCCGCCGTCGAGATGTTCCCCGACCATGACGCTCTGGGATTGTGGGTATTCTCCCGCCACCTGGACGGTGCCAAGGATTACCTGGAAATCGCACCTGTTGAAGAGCTCGGTGCAGAAGACAATGGTGTGACCCATCGTGAGGCCCTGCTCGCCAACCAGTCGGCCCTGCAGTACATGCAGGGTAGTTACACGGGTCTTTACGACACCACGCTGGCCGCCTTCCGGCAGGCCCTGGAAGACGACGCTCCCGACTCGCTCAAGACCGTGATCGTCCTGACCGATGGTGAAGACATTGACGAGGGCTCCATCGGCCTGGAAAACCTCCTGAAGGCACTCGAGGAGGAGCAGGATCCGGAGAACCCGGTGCGCATCATTACCGTGGGGATATCCTCGGATGCCAATGAGGACGTCCTGAAGCAGATTTCCGAGGCCACCGGGGGCTCCGCACACATCGCCGAGCGGCCCGAAGACATCCAGGACGTGTTCATCGAGGCGCTCACCGGCATCTGATAGGCACTCCCGGTTCGATCCCGACGCCGCTCGGGCGGCTATTTGCCCAACAGCGGGAACCGCGCGACCTCATGATGCAGTGCTCCGCCGCCCCGGCCTTCGCCAAGCACGGACGCCATCAATCGAATCTCGCTCACGGTCCATTCGGGGCCCTTGTACACGGACAGCGCGTGCACCACGTGCGGCAGCTCGGGTGCGGAACGCGCGATGGTTCGCGAGCGGCGTCGTTGTTCACGGGCCTTGCGGGAGCGCTCCGCGCGGGACATGCGCGCGACCGTGAGGTGGGCCCGCTGTCGGGCACGCTCGTCCGGATCGAGCGAGCAGGCGTGCATGAGATCAACCAGGTTCTCGGACTGGCCACCGAGCCCCATCCACAGCGTGGTGCCGGAAAATGACCCCGCTCCGCGCAAGCACGTGGTGAACGGCGCAGTCTCGCGGGTCACGGTGCTCAGATGCTCCTTGAGGTCCGGCACCGCACCTTCCGGCTGGTCACCGTAGAAGCCGAGCGTGACATGCCATTGCTCGGGATCTCCCCAGCGCAGGGCCGTACCCGTGAGCTCGCGGACCTCACGCAATGCACTCACCAAGTGCTCGCGTGCGGCTCGCGTGGGATAAACAGCGGCGAACAGCCTCATGGACCCACCCTAAATGGTGGGCGGCGGCTACCGGGTGAGCTCGGCGAGAAGGTTGTCCACGCGAGCCGCAATGTCGTCGCGCACCAACCGCATCCGCTCCATGCCCTCGATGCCGCGTTCGGACGGCTCGTCCGTAAGCCACGTTTCAATGGCCCCGGCCATGCCTTCCACCGGCTCGACCTGGGCTTCCCCGCCCACGAGCACCACGCGATCGACGCGTCGCAACAGGTCCGGATCGATGGCCTTGGGGGTCCCGGCGGACATGTCCGCACCCACCTCGGCCACAGCCTCGGCTGATTGCGCATTGATTGCGCTGCCGGGTTTGGTTCCGGCCGAATAGACGTCGACGGCGCCGCGGACCTTCAGCTCCATCAGCGCGGCAGCCATCTGAGACTTTCCGCCATTCTTGACGCACACGAACAAGACGGACGGTTTGTGATCGGCCATGGGGTCTCCTGAATCGATATCTTGAAGTGTCAGCGAGTGGGAACGGTGCGGTCGCCGGGGAACAGCTTGCGGCCGGCCCAGAGTGAAACGTAGACCAGTGCCACGAGAACGGGCACCTCGATGAGCGGACCCACCACGCCTGCGAGCGCTTGGCCCGAGGTCACCCCGAACGTGCCGATGGCCACCGCAATGGCGAGTTCAAAGTTGTTGCCCGCGGCAGTGAACGCCACGGTGGTGGACTTGGCATAGTTCAGGCCCATGCCGCGCGAGGCCAGCAGGCCGATCCCGAACATCACAAAGAAGTAGACCAACAGCGGCAGCGCGATCCGAGCGACATCCCACGGGTTGGACGTGATGGCATCGCCCTGGAGCGCGAACAGCAGAACAATGGTGAACAGCAGGCCGTAGAGGGCGAACGGGCCGATCTTGGGCAGGAATGTGTTTTCGTACCAGTCACGGCCTTTGGCGCGTTCGCCCAAGGTGCGCGTGAGGAATCCGGCCAGCAGCGGGATGCCCAGGAACACCAGGACGGACAGCACAATGGCGCCGATGCTGAACTCGGCACTCGTGGTGGGCAGACCCAGCCAGGACGGCAAGAGCTGCAGGTAGAACCAGCCCAGCAGGCCGAACGCGATCACCTGGAACACCGAGTTGATGGCCACCAGAACCGCCGCGGCCTCACGATCACCGCAGGCCAGGTCGTTCCAGATCAGTACCATGGCGATGCAACGGGCCAGGCCCACGATGATCAACCCAGTGCGGTATTCGGGTAGATCCGGTAGGAAGATCCAGGCCAGCGCGAACATCAACGCGGGGCCCACGAGCCAGTTGAGCACCAGCGAGAGCCCCAGCAGCTTGCGGTCGCCGGTGACCCGGTGGGTCTCGTTGTAGCGGACCTTGGCCAGCACCGGGTACATCATGACCAGCAGCCCGATGGCGATGGGGAGCGAGACCTCGCCGATCTTCACCGCTTCCAGGGCGGTGTCCAGGCCGGGAACCAGCCGACCCAGCAGAAGGCCCAGCACCATGGCCGCGATGATCCACACGGGAAGCCAGCGGTCCAGGAAGGACATGTCCTTGACCACCCCGTGCTGTGTGGCGGGACGGTCCTTAACGGTGTCGGTCATGGGGCAACTAATCCTTCGGATTGATATTTGTCTATACGTGAGCGTAATGGTCGTATAGACAAACATCAATCCAGAAACGCGCGCCTTGAACAGGCTAGGTTCGCGGTGGCAACTTGATGAGCTCGACCGAGGCGAGCGCGCCGTCGTCGGCGGTGACCCGCATGTACGTGCAGTGCGGCTGGCGGCGCCGATCCGTGGGCGACCCCGGGTTGAGCAACCGCATGCCTGCGGGAGACACCGAATCCCACGGAATGTGGCTGTGCCCGAAGATCAGCACGTCAGTGTCCGGGAAGGCCTTGTCCATACGCTTCTCGCG
>JAKDKI010000265.1 GCA_030453435.1 Kocuria sp. | reverse complement strand
GGGTTATGCAAGCCGCGGCCCTAGGAGTCACCATCCTTGGAAGCCAGAACCTTAGGGATCTGGCCCGTGTGCGTGATCTCCCCGGCGTCGATGAGTTCCTTCACCTCGTCCAGATGCTTTTCGGGAACGGCCGCGACCTCGTTGCCGTCACTGTCGACCACCTTGCCGTCCTCCATCCGGTCGCCCTCACGCAACATCTGTAGGGCGGCCGTTGGGATCACACGTACGGGTGCGGCACCGATGATCGTCGGATTCTCCGGTGTGCCCTTCTTGAAGCTGTTGAACACCAGGTTCAGGGTGATGGCCACGATGGCCGCGGCGGAAATTCCGGAGCCAAGAATGGTCTGTGCCCACGAGGGAAAGCCCTGGTAGAAGTTGGGCGAGGCCACGGGGATCAGGCCGAAGGCAAAGGACACCGCAACGATTACCAAGTTCATGGAATTGCCGAAGTCCGCCTTGGCCAGGGTCCGCACGCCCGACGACGCCACGGTTCCGAACAGCACGATGGACGCGCCACCCAGCACGGGTTCGGGGATGGCTGCAACCACTTCACCGACGATGGGCAACAGGCCCAGAGCGATCATGATGAACCCGGCGGCGCCCACGACAAAGCGACTGCGCACGCCCGTGACCGCGACCAGCCCCACGTTCGCGGCGAAAGCCGTCTGGGTGAACGAGTTGAGAACCGGCGCCAGGGTGGATGACGCCATGTCCGCGCGCAGACCGTTGGCCACTCGCTTGGACGTGATCTTGGCGCCGGTGATCTCGCCGACGGCCAGAATGTCCGCGGTGGTTTCGGTCATGGTCACGAGTACCACGATCAGCATGGAAATGATGGCCGCGATCTCGAATGTGGGCGGACCGAAAGCCAGGGGCGTCGGGAAGGAAATCAGCGAGCCCTCACCGACGCGGGAGAAGTCCGCCATCCCCATCAGCGCGGCAATACCCGTGCCCAGAACAAAGGCCAACAGAATGGACAACCGCGAGATCATGCCGATGCCCACCTTGGAGAGAAGCAGCACGATCAGGAGCGTGATAGCCGCCAGGGCAATAGCTCGGTTGTCCGGTTCGGAGCCGTCCGTGGTTCCGGCGGCCCAGTCGATGGCCACGGGTAGTAGTGAAATACCGATCACCGTGATCACGGTTCCCGTCACCACGGACGGGAAGAACCGGATGACTCGGGAAAATGCGCCAGCCAGGAGGAATCCGGCCGCGGAGGAGACGAGTACGGCCCCGAAGATTGCCTGGATCCCACCGCCGCCGGCCAAGATGGCGAGCATGGGCGCCACACCGGCAAAGGAAACGCCCTGGACGAGGGGCAATTTGGAACCCATCAAGGGCAGGCCCAAGCTTTGCAGACAGGTGGCCAGGCCTCCCATGAGCAAACACGAGGAAATCAGCAGGGCTACCTGATCTCCCGGGAGCCCGGCGGCTTGGCCGATGATGAGTGGCACGGCGACGATTGCGCCGTACATGGTGAGCACGTGTTGCGCTCCGAATGCTGTGGTCCGTCCGAGCGGTAAGCGCTCATCCTCGGGACCCAGCGGCCGCTTCAGACCGCGGCGTCCCTTGAGGGAATTGATGCTGATCATTGCAGATGCCTCCGTTCACGGCCGGTGCTGGCCGCAGGTTCGGCGATCCTCTGTTTTTCCCACCCGGTACGACAGGTGGCGAAGTGTCCAGATCTAAAACATTGGGGTGAATCAGTGGGTGGTCAGTACTCAGCTCGTTCCGGGTTCGCGGCCCAGGCCTCGAAGGGCGCTCGCCGGTTTTCGAGGGCAACGTGACGGACGGGGACCAACTTGTCGCGTTCTTCCTCCGTGGACGTGAAGAACTCGTAGAACACGGCGTCGTCGAACCCGCCGTCGGCGGCGTCGTGACGATCGGCCGCGAAGTAGACCGCGTCCAAACGCGCCCACAAGGAGGACGAGAGGCACATGGGGCACGGCTCGCAACTGGTGTAGAGGACCGCGCCGGACAGATCGTGCGTGCCCAGGGCCTTGCACGTGGCCCGGATGGCGCAAACCTCGGCGTGGGCGGTGGGGTCGTGATCGGCGGTCACGCGGTTGACGGCGGTGAACTCCTGGCCATCCGCGGTGACGACCACCGCTCCGAACGGGCCACCGTCAACGGATGCGTTCTGCGCGGCCACTTCGATGGCGGTCTGCAGATGTTTCTGCACGGTCGCTTTGTCCGGGGCTGATGTGTTGGAAGATAGCAGGGTCATGATGCTCACCTTCGAGAGTTGTTGTGGGTGGGGTGATGGAAAGTTACTGCGGATCGCTCTTGTAGATCCGGTGGATCTGGCCGGTGTCCGTGAGCTCGCCGGCCTCCACGCGGCGTCGTGCCTCGTCGACCAGGTGGTCATCGACCACGGCGATCTCCTGGCCGTCCGCGCCGATCAAGCGCCCGTTGACCAAGGTGTCACCCTCTTGAAGGCCCTGGAGCATGGACTTCGGGAACACGCGCGGCGGGTACGCGGCGAAGGTGGACGAACCGGGCCGCGACCCGAAAGACAGCTCATTGAACAGGATGTTGAGCAGCACGGCGGTGAGCGCGGCGGCGCTGATGCCGGATCCCAGAACCACCTGGATCCAGGACGGGAACTGTTCGTAGAAGGTCGGCGAAACCACCGGAATCAGGCCCATGGCCATCGAGACGGCCACGACCACCAGGTTGAGGCCTGATCGGTAATCCACGCCGGCCAGGGTTCGGATTCCCGACGCCGCCACGGTCCCGAACAGCACGATGCCCGCGCCTCCCAGCACGGGAGAGGGCACGGCCGCCACCACGCGCCCGAGCACGGGAAGCAGCCCCAGCACCACCATGATCACGCCGGCCCCGGCCACGACGAAGCGGCTGCGGATGCCCGTGATCGCGACCAAGCCCACGTTCTGGGCGAAGGCCGTTTGAGTGAAGGTATTGAACAGCGGAGCCACCGTGGAGGACAGCATGTCCGCACGCAGACCGTTGGCAATGCGTTTGGAATCCACGCCGGTTTCGGCAATCTCGCCCACGGCCACGATGTCCGCGGTGGTCTCGGTCATCGTCACGATGATCACGATGAACATGCCCAGAATGGCCGAGGCGACGAACAGCGGTGCGCCGAATTCGAAGGGTGTCGGAAAACCGACCACGGGTCCTTCGCCCACGCCGGAGAAATTTGCGCGACCCAGCAGGGCCGCCACGACCGTGCCGATCACGATGGCCAGCAGGATGGACAAGCGGGAGATCGCCGCCGAACCCACCTTGGACAGCAACAGCACCACCAGCAGCGTGAACGCGGCCAGGCCGATGTTGGCCACGGAACCGTGGGACGGATCCCCTTCCGCGCCCATGGACCACCCAGCGGCCACGGGCATGAGTGTCACACCAATGGTCGTGATGACCACGCCGGAGACGACCGGTGGGAAGAACCGAATGACCTTCGCGAAGAAGGGGGCCAGGATGAAGCCGAGCGCGGAGGCAACCAGTACCGCACCGAAGATCACGCGGAGACCTTCCTTGCCGGGCGTTCCCTGCAAGATGGTCAGCATGGTGGCCACGCCCGCGAAAGAGACCCCCTGCACCAACGGCAACTGCGCGCCCAGGAAGGGAACGCCAATGCTCTGCAGGATGGTGGCCAGGCCGCCGACGAATAGGGCTGCCGCCACCAGGATGCCGGTCTCGGTGGCGTCCAGACCGGCGGCTGTTCCGATGATCAACGGCACCGCAATCACGCCGCCGTACATGGTCAAGACGTGCTGGAGGCCGTAGGCCAAGGATCGCCCGACACCCAGGTACTCGTCCTCGGGGCGTTGCG
>JAKDKI010000264.1 GCA_030453435.1 Kocuria sp. | reverse complement strand
CAGCGTCCGGCTTGGCCTGCGTGATGATGTTCCGCACGGCCTCCTCGGCCTGATCACGCAACTCGATGAATGCGCCCGTGGTGGCCTTGTCATCGGGGATGGTCGCGTTGGCCAGCCAGGTCCCGTTCACGAACCGGAACAGGTCGTCCTGGGGGCGTACGGAGCGGTCGAATGCTTGCAGATCAAACACGGAAGTGGTCATGCGACCACGCTACTGAACCGTGGTGACGCGCACTACAGAGCCCCCGAGCTGTTCCCGGAGGGCAGAAATGACGGCCCCGCTCATAGCGCTCGACGACGCCGCCCGCGGCCTCGCGTGGCGCGCTCGGCTAGTCGTCCTGGTCCTCTTCGCCGTCTTCAATGGTCGCCTCGGAAATGCGTTCCCCGCGGCGCTCGGCCATCAGGAGCTCCCAGGTACGGATCAAACGCGGCAGTGTGATGATCACCAGGCCGCCCACCATGTTCAACGGGATCACCCACGCGAACCACACGAGCCAGTCAGTGTAGGAGTAGTCCCAGCCGGCGTGCATGGCGCCGAACATCACAATGGAGTTCAGGGCGCCGTGAAGCATGCCCATCCCCACCACTAGCAAGCCGCCGATCAACGAGATGATCGCGGTCATCACATCATTGCCCGCACCCTGCTGCATCCGGGTCATCAGGGTGATGGTCGAACCCGCTATCAATGCCAAGCACACCGTTTCGAAGGTGAGACCGTCCTCCACGTACCCGCTTGAGACCTTGATCAGGGAATCCGTCATGTCCGGGAAAGCCGCGACCACCACCCACATGAAGGCCCAACCTCCCGCCAAGTTCGTCACCAGAGTCACGGTCCACAACCGGACCAGTGAGAGCCATGAACCGTGGCCGGCCACCACTGCGTTGATGGGCAGCAGGAAATCCTCGGTGAACAACTCCGAGTGGGCGAGCCGCAAGGCCAGCAGTCCGATGCCGAACGCAATGCCGGACAGGAGCTTGGAGCCCGTGGCATCCATGACGGCCATCATGGCCAGGATGCCCAAGCCCACGTCGATACCGCCGAACAGGCCCGTGATGATCAGGGCTCGCCATGTACGGTGCAGCCGGTCGGTGCCTTCTTGGACCGTGTTCTGAAATTCTTGGACCAGCTCGTCCTCGAGGGGCTGGTCGGTGCGGCCGGAGGCCCTGCGCTTGGTTTCACTGCTCGACTGGTCGGACATGAGCAAATGGTAAGTCAACTTTGCTCCCGCCCGGACCATGATGCATTTGCGGCGCGTAGATTCTTCTCATGGACGGAGAACAGATCCAGCGCTACGCCTCCGAGATCGCTGCGGAGTTGCCCTCGGCCGAACAGGACTCCCCGTTCGGAGATGAGACCGCGGTCTACCGAGTGGCCGGCAAGATCTTCATTCTTGTGGCGTCCCCGTACGGCAGGCCGCTGGTGAATCTCAAGGTGGATCCCGAGCACTCCGTGGCCCTGCGCCAGACCGTGGAGGGTGTCGAACCCGGCTGGCACATGAACAAGAAGCACTGGATTTCTCTAGTGGGTTCAGAACAGCTCACTGAGGAACTCGTCACGGAGCTGGTGCACGAGTCCTACGAGCTGATAGTCGAGTCCCTACCCAGGAAAAACAGGCCGGTGGAATACCGCTTCAAGGCCAACTGAATAGCGCTTCTATTCGTGCGTTAAGAATTAAAGGTTCCGTTTGAGTCACGACCCTTGCAAAATCAATAGAAAGGGTGCTTCCTGTATATATGGAACGTGGCTCAGAGCACTGCTCGTACGGCGCTTACAAGTGGATCCAGGGTGCCGTACCAACCGCGATTCCAGGACGTCACTGTGGCGCCCGTTCATGGCCCACCACGTCGAGCTGCACCTTAGCTAGGTGCAACGGCGGTTCACCGGGACGACATCCATGAGCGGAAGGGGCGGGTACCGGCGCGATCATTCGGGGGAGAACTTCGCGTCCGTACCCGCTCCGTGGCTTCAGTGACGTTCCCCGTGTCAGCCCTGACCAGTGAACTCCGGCTTGCGCTTCTCCTGGAACGCCGCGAAACCTTCCGCGTAGTCCTCAGTTGAGCACAGTGCCGCCTGCGCCTTGTTCTCCGAGGCTATGGAGTCCCACAGGCCCACCTTGGAGTCGCGCACCTGAGCCACCAATTTCTTGGACGCCACGTAAGCCTGGGTGGCACCCTTGGCGGCCTTGGAGACGCGCTTCATGGTGAAGTCCAGCAGCTCGTCACCGGGGACGGAACGAGAGAACAGCCCGGCGGTCACGGCTTCAGCGCCCTTCATCATTTCCGCCGTATAAATCAGATCCAGGGTGCGGTGAGCGCCCAGCCGCTCGGTGAACAGCGCGTGCCCACCCGAATCGAGCGTGGCACCCAAGTTGGCGAACGGCGACCCGATGGTTGCATCCTCCGCCACGTACACGACGTCCGTGGCAATCGCCAGGCCCAGCCCCACGCCCAGGCACGCGCCGTGCACGGCTGCGAACGTCGGCGCCGGGAACTCGGACATCTGCTGCAGCAGCGGCTGGACCTTGCCGGACAGGTACGCATCCGTGTCATCGGTGGCCGGATCCACGTGCGAGATATCGCGGCCCGCGCAGAACGCCCGTCCCTCACCGCGCAGCACCAGCGCGCGCACCCCGGCCTGCTCGGCCTCGGTGTACGCCTGGGTCAGCTCGTCCAGTGCGGCCGCGTCCAGCGAGTTGAGCTTCTTGGGTGCGTTGAGCACCACGTGGGCAATGTTGTCCTCGATCGTCAGATCAATCATGGGGTTCTCCTTGCGGTTCGGTTCCTACGCCCGGTCTCGACCGTGGCGAGCGGGCACATACGGCGACGACGCCGCGCGGGCCAGCGCGGCGTCGTCGGCAAAGCACGCGAACTCAGGCGTCGAAGTCGACGCTCAGTTCCTTGGAGGTGGGGCGGGTCTGGCAGGTCAGCACGTAGCCGGCGTCCACCTCGTCCTTCTCGAGCGCGAAGTTCTCTTCCATCTCGAATTCGCCACCGGTCACCTTGGCGCGGCACGTGCCGCACACACCACCGGCGCACGCGAACGGGACGTCCGGGCGCACGCGCAGCGCGGCGTTGAGCACGGTCTCGTTGGCGGACATCGGGGACTCGACCTCGCCGCTGGCGCCGTCGAGATTGAAGGTGATCTTGTAGTTGTCGCCCTTGGGATCGGCCTTGACCACGCGGCCCTGCTGACCCTGCGGAGCGGCCGGCTTGCCCGTGGTGAACAGCTCGAAGCGCACCTTGGACTCGTCCACGCCGCGCTCCTTGAGGGTGTCGCGGCACAACTGGACCAGCTCGAACGGGCCGCACAGGAACCACTCGTCCGCGGAATTCACCTGGATCACGTGATCCAACAGCTCTTCCAGCTTGTCCTGGTCGATGCGACCGGACATCAGCGGGGAGATGCGCTGCTCACGCGAGAGCACATGGTGGATGGCCACGCGGGAGGGGTACTTGTCCTTGAGGTCCCCGAGTTCCTCGGCGAACATCACGTCCATCGACGAACGGTTGGCGTAGACCAGGTCCATCGATGCCGTGTCCGAAGCGCGCAGGATCGCACGGGCGATCGACATGATGGGCGTGATGCCGGAACCGGCGGCGAAGGCCACAAGGTGAACGTTCTTGTTCTTGGCCACCTCCTTGCGCGCCAGTTCCTCCGGGTTGTTCATGGAGGTGATGTTCACCTTTGAGGTGAAGGCACCCTGCGGGTTCATCACGTCCAGGACATCACCGGCCTTGAGCTGCTCGTTGGCCCACGTGGAGAACACACCGCCCATGTCCTTCTTGATGGCCACGCGGATCTCACCCGGTTTGGGGTCCGCGC
>JAKDKI010000039.1 GCA_030453435.1 Kocuria sp. | reverse complement strand
CCGGATGCCATTGCTCTCGAGGACGAGCACGAGCGCGTGCCCTACGGCGAGCTGGAAGCGCGCATTGAAACGCACGTTCAGCGGCTGTGGGACATTGGCGTGGGACGCGGTGACCGCGTGGGCATTCGGGTGCCCTCCGGTGTCGCTGACCTGTATGTTGCCATCCTTGCCACGCTGTTCGCGGGTGCCGCATATGTGCCGGTCGATTGGGACGACCCGGACGAGCGCGCCAACACGGTGTGGGAAGAAGCCGGCGTGGCCGCGATCTTCGGTCGTGACCTTGAGCTGACCCGTGTGGAGAGCATCGAGACCACCGGGGACACCGAGCCGCCGCGCACCCAGGACGATGCGTGGATCATCTTCACCTCGGGCTCCACCGGAAAGCCCAAGGGTGTGGCAATCACCCATCGTTCCGCCGCGGCGCTCGTCGACGCGGAAGCAAAAATGTACCTGCAGAAGCGTCCCATGGGGCCCGGTGACCGAGTCATGGCGGGCCTGTCGGTCGCCTTCGACGCGTCTTGCGAAGAGATGTGGCTGGCATGGCGTTACGGCGCCACGCTGGTACCGGCCCCGCGCGACGTCGTTCGGTCCGGCCCCGATCTTGGCCGGTGGATCATCGACCACCGCATCACCGCTGTCTCCACCGTGCCCACGCTGGCATCGCTGTGGCCCAGCGAAGCCCTGGACACCGTGCGCTTGTTGATCTTCGGCGGTGAAGCATGCCCGCTGGAACTCACGCAACGTTTGGTCCGCCCCGGTCGCGAAGTCTGGAACACCTACGGCCCCACCGAGGCCACCGTGATCGGTTCGGGTTCCATCCTGACCGGTGACGCGCCCATTCGGATCGGGCTGCCCGTTCCCGGTTGGCAACTGGCCGTGGTCGATACCGAAGGTCAGCCCGTGGCCTGGGGCGAGACCGGTGAACTGATTATCGGCGGCGTGGGCCTGGGACGATACCTGGACCCCGCCAAGGACGCAGAGAAGTACGCCCCCCTGTCCTCCCTGGGCTGGGAACGCGCCTACCGCACCGGCGACATGGTCAAGGCCGACCAGGAGGGCCTCGTCTTCGCCGGACGCGTGGATGACCAGGTGAAGATCTCCGGTCGCCGCATGGAACTGGGGGAAATCGACGACTATATGACCGCCGTACCCGGCGTTCGAGCTGGTGCGTGCGCAGTGCACCCCACACCGGGTGGTGACAACATCATCGCCGGCTACCTGGTACCAGAATTCGAAGGTGCCGTTGATCTGGTGGCCGTGCGAGCATGGCTGTCCGAGCGCCTACCGGGCCAGATGGTCCCCGCGCTGTGCCTCATGGACGAGCTGCCGTTGAAGACCTCGGGCAAGGTGGACCGCAAGGCCCTGCCCTGGCCGATGCCCACGGACGGTGTCGATCAAAAACCCTCACTGGACCGCGATCTCGAATGGCTCGCGGAGCTGTGGGCGGATCAACTCGGCCCGCTTCCGTTCACGGCAGATAGTGACTTCTTCGCAATGGGCGGCAGCTCCGTGGGTGTCGCTCGCTTGGTCTCCGCGCTGCGTCAGAGTCACCCGGATACGGAGATCGCTCGGATCTACGCAGATCCCACCCTTCGAGGCATGGCCGACTATCTGGAAACACTCGAGGCCTCCCAGGACTCCAAACGCGATCCCGCGCCGTTGCCCGCCTGGACCGGCTGGGTTCAGGGTGCATTCCTGGCTGCGCTGTGCGTGGCCAATGGTCTGCGCTACGTGGTGGGTTCACTCATCGTCGTGTGGATCCTCGCGGTGATCGTGGGTGCCGGTTGGGTGCCCACTCCCCCGCTGCTGCCGCTGATTATCGGCTGGCTCGTGATGTTCTCACTTCCCGGCCGTGTGCTCGTGGGATCCGCCTTCGTACGACTGTTGACCGCCGGGCTCAAACCCGGTCACTATCCACGCGGCAAGTGGAATCACCTGCGGGTGTGGGCTGCCGAGCGCCTGGTCGTGTTCAACAAGTATGAGGTCCTGCTGGGCACTCCCATGGCCCGCACTCTCCATCGTCTTTTCGGCAACAAGGTGGGCCGCGACGCTCACCTGCATCACATGCCGCCCGTGACCGGTCTGGTCTCGATCGGTGAAGGTGCGACCGTTGAGTTCGAAGCGGACCTCGCCGGTTACTGGCTCGACGGGGACACGTTCCACGTGGGCGCGATCGACGTCGGCGCGCACTCGCGCGTCGGCACGCGCACGCTCGTCGATCCCGGAGCCCGTGTGGGCGCCCGGGCAGAAGTTCTGCCCGGTTCACACGTGACCGGCACCGTTCCCGAAGGCGAACTGTGGGGCGGTTCGCCCATGTATCACCGCGGCGCCGCCGCCCAGACCTGGCCCGACGTCGCCCCGGACACCGTGGCCGGGCTGCCCACCTGGACCAAATTCCAGTCCCATCTCGCCTATACCGGCGGCGCGGCCATCATTGGGCTATTGCCGATCCTGGCCATCATTCCCGGCGCGCTCCTGATTCTCCCGCAGGTCATTGGCATTGAGTTCTACGAACTCGTGATCCCGATCCTCGCCCTGTGGGTGCCGCTATTCGTCATTATGACCGCGGCCGTCTGGCTGCTGCTCGTGGTGGGATGCGTGCGGTTGGTGGCCGGGCTCATCAACCCGGGGTACTTCCCGCAGAACGGTTCGGTCGGCTGGGCCACCTGGTTCACCGAGACCCTGATGCAGCGCACGCTGATCTCCACCTACCCGATCTACGCCTCGTGCGTCACCCCGCTGTTCTTGCGTTTGCTGGGTGCCCGTGTGGGTCGATCGGTGGAGATCTCCACCGCGGAGACCATCCCGCACTTGACCTCGCTGAAGGACGGCGCGTTCCTCGCGGACCATTCACTCGTGGCCTCCCACCGGTCCGGTTTCGGCTGGGTCCACCTGGGAACTTCTGTGATCGGTGAACGCACATTCGTGGGTAACTCCGCGATCGTGGGTCCGGACCGCGACCTCCCCGAGGACGCCCTGGTGGCCGTGCTCAGCTCCGCGCCCCACAAAGCTCCGATCGGTTCGTCGTGGCTCGGCCGCCGGGCCCAACCCATTGCACGTGCCCACACCGAGGCCGATGAGTCAGCTACCTTCCGCCCGCCCCGCCGTCTCCAGGCAGCACGCGGATTCGTGGAAGCGTTCCGCATGGTTCCGGCCATGGTCTCCGCATGGATCGATCTGATGATCGTGTACGCCTTGACCATCATCTACATGAGTTACGGAATGGGGATGCAGGGGCTGCTTTACGCCGCTCTGTGGTCCGGTGTGGTCCTGCTTGCCGCCAGTACTTTGGCGTGTTTGGTCCCCGTGATCGTCAAGTGGGCTCTCATGGGCCGCTTCCGCACCGGCGAGCGCCCGCTGTTCAGCTCGTTCGTGTGGCGCAATGAGTTGGCGGACGTGTTCTCCGAGTCCCTGGCCGTACCATCCCTGATTCGACTCAGCGTGGGTTCCCCGTTGTTCAACGCCTGGTCCCGTCTGATGGGCGCCCGCGTGGAACGCGGTGTGTGGTGCGAGACCTGGTGGCTGCCCGAGTTCGACCTGATCACCTTGGAAGAAGGCGTGTCCGTCAACCGCGGCACCGTGCTGCAGACCCACCTGTTCCACGACCGCATCATGCGGTTGGAGCCGGTGACCATGCGTCGCGGTTCCACGTTGGGCCCCAACAGCTTTGTGCTGCCCGGCGCCACGATCGAAGAGCGCTCCACGGTGGGCCCCGGCTCCCTGGTCATGCGTCAGGAAACCGTGCCGGCCAACGGCAACTGGGGCGGTAACCCTATCCGCCACCTCGAACCCGGTGACCAGGCCATCAGCAACCAGGTCATTCCAGGACCGCCGGTTGCCGAGCACAATCAGCCCATCGTGTCCGTGACACCCACCACCACATCGCAGACGGTCTCGACTGCAACGCCCGAGGAGGCCACCCGATGAAAGAACAATTAGTGGATGAAATAGCCGAGGGCGACCTGATGCCGGGCGAACGTCCCCGCCCCGGTCAGCGTCCTCCGCGTGAGGTGTGGACCGGAGGCTCCGACAACGGTCGCGGGTCCAGCACCGAGGACGAGCATTGGAGCGAAAACGCCCCGATCGTTACCGCACCTCCCCGCGCCACGGCACCCACACCGCGGCAGGCAGCCGCAACACGCAACGTGGCCAGTGCTGACGGGCGGCGCACCAAGCGTCGCATCATGGGCGTCGACGCCGCTCGCGGCTTTGCGCTGATCGGCATGATCGCGGTCCACACGCTTCCAGCTTCCCAGGGCACCACTGACGACCCGTCGCTGGCCTGGGTACTGTTCGGCGGACACTCCGCCGCGCTGTTCGCAGTGCTTGCCGGTGTCAGTCTGGCGTTCCTCACCGGGGGACGGAACCCGCGCAAGGGCCTGGAGGGTAAGCGCGCTCGAGTGGGCATCGCGGTGCGCGCACTGTTGCTGTTCGCCATCGGGTTATTGCTCAACTTCTTGGACTTCCCGGCATTCAACATCCTCACCTACTACGGGGTGATGTTCCTCCTGGCCGTCCCCTTCACCATGTTGTCGGTGCGGTGGCTGCTGACCAGCTCGGCTCTCTTCATGCTCTTGGCCCCCGTGGTCATGCAGGCCTCCCTGGATGTCCTACCGGCACACGTGCACGCCAACGCCGATCTCGTGAACCTGGTCTCCGAACCCGGAACAGTTTTTGCTGAGCTTTTCCTGACGGGCACGTATCCCGCGCTGCCGTGGATGGCTTTCATTTGCCTGGGTCTGGCGCTGGGCAGAATGCCGCTGACCCGCGATCGGATCCAGATTCTCCTGGTGATCTTTGGGGCGGTCATCGCGGCCGTGGCCAAGGGCCTGTCCATGCTGATGCTGTTGCGCTTCGACGTGCGTGAAGCGTTGGTGGCGTCCACCCCGTGGCTGACGAGCAGAGATGTCATGGTCATCCAGAATTACGGCCCTGACCCCGAGCTTCCGACCACCACCTTGAGCTGGTTGCTGATCTCGGGCCCGCACACCAACACCCCGTTCGCCATTGCGGTGAGCGCGGGGCTGGCCATGGTCGCGCTGGGTGCTTTCCTGTTGATCTGCCGGTGGATCGGACGCTTCCTGGCTCCCCTGGGGGCCATGGGCTCCATGACACTGACCCTTTACAGCGCTCACTTGGTGTTCCTGGCATTCGTGCCGATCAGCGAAACCCCGGTGTTCTGGTTGATCGTGCAGATCGCGGTGGCAGCGCTGGTGGCCACGGCGTGGCAACACGCAGCCGGCTCCGGCCCCCTCGAGCGGCTGGTCACCAAAACGTCCCGCGCGGCAGGACACACGTTGGTGCCCAACAAGAAGGTGGGTCCCCAACACTGACGCGGCAGATGATTGCACAAAGTCCGGCGCACAACGGCAGCGCGTGAGCTTGTGGAAAGGCGAGAAACCCCGAGCGAATCATTCGCTCGGGGTTTCTCGCTCGGTCAATCGGTTACAGCATCCCCACCAGCACGCTCGCGACGATGATTGAGCCGGCGCTCACGGACGTGAAGCCACCAATGAGCATGGGTGGCAAGAGGTGGTTGCGCAGCGCGGCCGCTTCTTCTTCACCGCGGGCGGTCGAACGCACCACTTCTTGCACGATCAGATAATCGGCGGGGAATCCGTACATGGCGGTCAGAGCCACCGACATGCCCAATTTGGGATGCCAGCCCAACAGCTTGGTGACTATGGCACCACCGATCAGGATGCCCAGCATGCCGAATCCCAGGATCGCCAGAACGGGCAGCAGCGACGCGATCACGTCATCCATGGACGCGGTCATGAGGGGAGCAATCACGATGCAAATGATGGCTGCCATGGCGATACCAAAGCTGTTGCTGCGCTCCAGGACCCGGTCCGGGATGACAGGGATGCCGTCGAATCGGAGGGGTCGGAGGATCCCAGCTGCTTCAAGTCACCCCGGTCGCGAAGTTTGATTGCGTAGGAACGCAGCAAGTAGTTGGTCAGAGGCATCGAAGGCAATGACTGGAGCATCAGTACCAGAGAGGGCACCACGACCACGGCGGTGGCGATACCGGTCTCGGTGAGGCCCTGGGTGGTGAGCGAGGTGGAGATGATGCCACCCGCCAACGGGCCTGCACCACCCACCGCGTACTCGAATCCGAACAGCGGCGTGACAATGGCCAGCACCAGACCGACTCCCACGAGCATGCCGCCCAGCGCGATGACCACGGCTTTCCACTGCGCCTTCATGGTCGCCAGCGGAATCAGAGACCCCATGTGCACCATGAGGGGCGGCTGGATGAGCGCGCCCACGACCACCATGGTGGAGGTTGCCACCAAGTCCTCCGGGATGATCCCGAGCTTCGCGAAAATGAAGACGCCGAGCATCGCCACGAGCAGGGAGGGGATGCGTGCTCTCGACCAGATGGACGCGAGTTCACCGAGTGCTATGAACGCCAGGATGATGGCGGCCGCCAGAAGTGGAAACATGGTGGGTCCTTCCGTGAGGTACCGATGAGAAGTGGCGGTGCGTGAAACGCCTAGTGGGAGGCCAGCCGGTCGAAGGCTAACTGGGCCAGGGCCGCGGCCTGGTCCCCCAGGACGGCGTCGTCGAAGAGCACGTTGGGTGAGTGATTCCAATCCGCGGTCTCCGGATCAACGTCCGGCGGGCTGCACTGCAAGAAAACGAAGCAACCGGGGACGTTCTCCAGGACGAAGGAGAAGTCCTCGGAACCCATGAGCGGATTCGCATATTCGACCACCCGGGATTCACCAAAGGTTGCGCTCAGTGTTTCCGCAGTGAAGGCCGCCTCGTCCTGATCGTTGATCGTGACCGGGTACAGGACTTCCCAGTCGACGTGGGCCCGCACCCCGTGAGCTGCGGCGATACCGTCGGCCAGTTGCTTGACCGCAACCGGGAACGCCTCGGTGGTCTCGCGTGACAACGTGCGGACGCTCGCGCCCAGTCTGGCGCTGTCTGGGATCACGTTCACTGCATTCCCAGCAGACAGTTGGCTGATCGACAGCACCACGGGATCGAACACGTTGAAGCGGCGGGTCACCATGACCTGCAGCGCGGTACCGAACTCCAACAGCGCGGGCACTGGGTCCTGGGCCGTGTGCGGTTGTGATCCGTGGCCGCCCTTGCCGTGGAACGTCACGGACAGTTTGTTGGCTCCGGCCATCGCGGTGGTGGTCCAATAGTTGAAGACACCGGGAACGCCGGGAGCCACATGAATCGCGTAGGCAGCCACGGGTTTCTCGCCGGCGGCCTCTAGCAGCCCCTCGTCGAGCATCGGTTTGGCCCCACCGGGGCCTTCTTCACCGGGCTGGAACATGAAAATTACGTTGCCCTGAAGCTCGTCCCTGCGAGCGCTCAGCAGCTTGGCCGCTCCCACGAGGCCAGCCGTGTGGAGGTCGTGACCGCACGCGTGCATGTTGCCGTTCTCGGAGGCGTATTCCAGACCGGTTTGTTCGGCGACGGGCAGCCCGTCCATGTCACCGCGCAGCAACACAGTGGGCCCTGGCTGGCCACCGCGCAGCACCGCTACAACGGACGTGACCGACGTGCCCACAGTGATCTCGAGACCCAGTCCCTCCAGCGCCTGGAGTACCTGCTGCTGTGTCCACGGCAGATCATTGCCGAGTTCGGGATGCGCGTGAAGTCTTCTGCGCAACTCCACGAGCTCGGGCTGTATTTCTTGGGCAGCTGCAACGAATGACATGACCTCACCACTTCTCGACCGGCGCGTTGAACATCAGAATTCAAAAATTTTTCATTCACCGTATGCCCGGGAAGTGATTAGCCGCACTATCCGTGGGCTTTATGTCACATTGTGGTCAGTCGCCTGTAACCTGCCCGTTCAATCGCGGACCCGGCGCCAGTCGAATGGGGCCGCGAGCTGCAGTGATGTCCACTTCTTCGCCCTTTTGCTGCACGATCACTTCACCCTGGCCCACTAGCGCCTTGGCAACGTCACGCACCAGGGGCATCAGGTCCCGCCAGTCATCGCCACCGATCGTGCGTGCGGTCTCGGAAGGGCAGATCGTTTTCCCGTTGCGTTGCCGCAACAGATCACGAATAGAATCCGCTGCCTGCTCCCGCAGTGCATGAGTTTCGGAGCCGTTCTCACTCGTCATTTCGAAAGACCCACCTCGCTAGTCCAGCAATTTCATGGCGCCGATGAGCCGCTCGTGCCGCTTCATCCCCGCGGCAACCACCTGCGGGAAATGCGCGTACCAACCAAGGTGCTCCGCGGCGACGTCGTCCTCCGAAACCTTCTCACCACCAATGACCCAGTGATCACGCGGACCAGCCTCGAGGTCATCGTCGCTGTACCCCAACGCATGCAGGGTGGACGCGTAAATGGGCGCGCGAATGCCGCCGAGCAGCACACGACCCGGATCCTGGACCTCCCCCGGTTCACCGAGTCGCTCGAGGATTTCCCGCGCCACGCCCATGAGTACTTGATTGCTGGGGTGGTTGATCACATGGGCCGCGTCGGGTCCGGCCGCCTCGAACAACGACGCCGCATCCACTGTTCCGTGGGCCTGCTGCCGGATGCGCAGTTGGTGCAGCGATTCATCGCGGGAGGCGCGCACGGCCTCGTCCGAGACGGGTTCCAGATGCACGGAACTTTTTCCCTGCGCGGCCGCCACGAGCACTCGGAGGTCGTGGTACGGCGCGATAGGCGGGTCCGTCACGCCCTGCGCCCGCACGATCGCCAGCGTGGGCATGAGCGCGGTCCACCGCATCACGGGGTACTTCACCGCGCGCGAGTCTGCTGGAGTCAGCGCCAGGATCTCGTCCGATCCCAGCGGTAATCCGCGATACCCGGAGGCCACCGGTTGGGTCGCCACAAAGCTGCACCGGTTCAGCAACCGGGTGAGGTGCGGAAGGTCCTCGGCCAGCAACTCATGGACCGGAGGAACCCGCACACCGTGCCAGCGCCCCTCGCCCGCAGCATGCAGCAGCACACGCAGGGACTCCGCCTGGCAGTTGCCGTGCACCATGAAAATCGGGGCATCCGGCAGATCGGCCAGTCCGTAGAACTCTCCGTAGTGCGCTCGCCGACCGGGGTCATGCGGATCGAAACCCAGTTCCTCAGCCATGTGCCACCCGTCCTTCAATGCGTTGCTGCGTGTCTGCCGGACGAGCCGCATCGCATACGACTGACACGTCCGATTCCCCACGGTTCACATTACGTGTCTCCCGCAGTTCCAGAAGCCCGGGAGCGCTTTGTTCACCGCGCTCACACAGTGCGCCCAGCGGTTCATGCAGAGTAAGTGGGGCCGTCACGTCCACCAGGTAGCGGGATCTGGCCCGGTAACGCGGTTCCGGTTCGCCCACTCTGATTCGGGGATCCTGAGCGAGGGCGGTGGGAATCGAGTCGCGGTCCACGAACCAGATGCCGGCGTCCGTGTCCCGGAGTAGCTGTAACGCGGTCAGGAACGCCTCGCCGTCGTTATCGTGACCGCGCGCCCGAACCACCGCGGCCGGTTGTTCGAAGACGACACCCTGTCCCCGTGTGCTCGACAACGGGATGCGCTGAGCCAGCGCCATGGTTTCGGCGTCCTTGATGTCCCGGGTATCGGCCCGTCCGCCCAGGTCGGGGCCGTCGTGCCACGCAATAGCACTCCGAACGTGGGTGAATCGCGCGCCCGCCTGCCAACACCGGTACGCGAGATCCCAGTCCTCTCCCCCGTACCCGGTGAGCGTTTCGTCGAACCCTCCCACGAATTCGAAGAGCTCACGGTCCACGCTCATGAGCGCGCTGATGATGAGCCGGAAATCTTCGACGTTCGCAGCCGCTAGATCGTTGCTGCGCGCGTAGCCGTCCGATAGCCAGGACGGATCCTCAAGGCGGCGAGCACCATGGGCATGCCCGGAGGTGAGCCACTGGTCGATCTGGTCCGGCGTGCACTCGGAAACGTCCACGTGTTTGCGCGCACCCACGGCCAGTACACCGTGACCGTCCTCGTGCCGTTCCATACCCGCGAGCATCGCCGTGAGAAAACCTGGCTCGGGCATCATGTCGCCGTCGAGGAACACGAGGTGGGGTGCCCGCGCGAGAGCCGCGCCCCCGTTGCGGGCCGCGGCCGCACGGAACCCTAAGTTCTCCTGCCGGGTCAGGCGCACCCGGTACGACGTCGCTCCGATCGCTGGCGCCTCGGTCGAGCCGTCGTCGCTGACGATCACCTCGAACTCCCGGGCCGGAAGGCCCTGTCTTTCCAACGCCCGCAGCAACCGGTCCAGGCCGAGTTGGTTCTCGTAGTAGGGCACGATCACGCTGACACGTGGAGCGCCGTCCTGTCGCTCGCCGTCGACGGCGCCAGCCGGCGCGTTCATGGTGTCACCTGCGACTCGGCGGACCCCTGCGAATCCGTGGACATCGCGGGGCGGTCGTTCGTCGGTTCACTGGCCTTCGTGTCAGGATTCGAAGCCAACAGTCTGGACCACTGGGTCTGCGCCGCGAGAGCGGTGGACGGAACATCTGACTCATTCCAATCCCCGTCTTCGATCCATGTGGAAGCGGGGTTCTCGAGTGCGGCGTCCAAGGCAGCGGGAAGGTCCTCGGTGAGGGTCAACGACCAGGGTGCGCGGTCGCGGAGTTCTTCGAAGAACGGGTGCCGTGTGACTATCGGTCGGCGGCCACTGGCAATCCAGCGACCGACCGAGCCCGAGGCAGAGACGTGCTCGGGTGCCACCACCGGCACCGTGACCGAACGCGCGGCTGCAGTGAGCTCATCCTCGGACAGGAAGCCGGTGACGTGGAAGTGTCGACCCTGCGCGCTCGCGGTGCGCTCGAATTCGGAGACGAGGTCCTGGTGACCGTCCGATGGCCGGCCCAGCGCAACGACGTCGGCAGCGTGAGTGTTTGATGCCAACGCGGCCAGCACGTGCGCGTGGCCCTTGCCCGGGTAGATGAATCCGAGCAGACCCACGCTCGGCCTGCTGGACCGGAAGCCGAGAGGGTCTCTGGTCGAAATGGTGGCGGACACGCGGTCGATGGGCAACGGATCCACGTGCACCGCGGTATCCGCAGGAACGCCCGTGTGCCGGAGCAGGAGATCGCGTTCGTACTCACTGCTCACGATGACCATGTGAGCGGCCGTGACCACGCGGGCGTAACCGGCACTGCGGGCCGTGAACGCGTGACCGTCGGAGGGTTGGGGGATGTCGTGAAGCGTGACTGACACGCGTCGGTGAGCGGCGATGCGCTCCAGGACGTGGGCGGCGTCGTCCGCGTCACGACCGAAAATCCGATCCGTGAAATGGAGATGGACGGGACCGTCTTCGACCAACAGTTGCGGCAGGACCTCAGCGATCTCACCCTCTACTCGCGCGGCCTGCGGAGTGAGATCGGCCAGGGCACTCGCGTGCATCCTGACCCCGTGCTGGGCGGGCCCGACGATAGCAAGGGTGGTTACTTTCACCCCCGAAACTCTACCGGACGGCCCACTGCCCTCGCCCGAGGGCGCTGGGCCACGGATCACGGATCACGGCTCACGGGAGAGCGAGCCGGAAAACCTTACGCCACGCCTCGAAAACCTGCTTGGGCAACGGACCGGAGGTGTACGGAATGCCGTACTCCTCGCAAATCGCCTTGACCCGCGGCGCAATCTCAGCCATGCGGTTGGAGGGCAGATCCGGGAACAAGTGGTGCTCGATCTGGAACGACAGGTTGCCGGTCATGAAGTGCATGAACGGGGAGCCGTCGATATTGGCCGAGCCCATGGCCTGGCGCAAGTACCAGTGACCGCGGGACTCGTTCTCGATGTCCTCTTCCGTGAACGTTTCGGCGCCGTCCGGGAAGTGACCGCAGAAGATCACCGCGTGGGCCCACAGGTTGCGAATCACGTTGGCGGCCACGTAGCCCTTGATCGAGGACTTGGCGGAACCGGTCAGGGAGGCCAGCAGCGGCGAGAGCACAAAGTCCTTGGCGCTCTGACGACCGAACTTCTTCAGGACCCGCTTGAGGTCCTTGAGCATGGCCGCCTTGGGCT
>JAKDKI010000263.1 GCA_030453435.1 Kocuria sp. | reverse complement strand
GAAGCGGTGTGGGTGACGCGGGTTTAGTGCATAGCGCCGAGATCTGAGTCAGCTTTAGGCCACCGCCAAATCTTAGGCACTAAAAAGCCACCTGGACCGCGTCCAAGTGGCTTCTTGATGACTGAGAGTTTGCCTGCCAGCGGGCGTTCCGTACGAGCCGGTGTGGGAGCGATATCCCCGACATCCCAGTCCTCAAAAGTGCATTTTTAGGCCGCTCAGGTGCATCTTTACGGACTGGAATGTTTGTCGTTCAGAAGTCCCTGCTCGTGGCAGCATCGCTGCCGGGGTTGATCTTCTTCAAATGGGTGCGGCGGGCCAGACGGATCACCGGTCGAACGAGCATTAGCGCACTGCCGATCACGAACAGCCAGGTCGCGAAAGTCATGGTGGCCTCGGAGAAGAACAGGAACGAGCCCACCAGGAAGATCAAGCCGATCAAGATGTCATTGCTGATGGACGCGATCTCATAGCGATCCCGGATGATGAGCTCGTGGTGACCGACTTCCAGTGTGATGTTGTTCTTCTTGTCATGAGTGTCCATGACGTCCATCGTGCCGCTCGCCACTGGTGTCGATCAACAGGACGGACCAAGAGGCGCTGGATAGCCAAAAAGGGCAGGGGTTGGCGCCGAAACTCTTGGTCTCAACGCCAACCCCTGCCCGAAATGTTCAATCCGACGGAAGTCGCCGGAATCACGGGACCTAGCCGCTACCCAATCACCGAATCCACCAGCGCCTTGGCCTCTTCCTGCACCTGCTTCAGGTGTTCAGCACCCTTGAATGACTCGGCGTAGATCTTGTAGACATCCTCGGTGCCGGACGGACGGGCGGCGAACCACGCGTTCTCCGTGACGACCTTCAAACCGCCGATTGCAGCGCCGTTGCCGGGAGCTTCCGTCAGCTTTGCGGTGATCGGTTCACCGGCCAGGGTGTCCGTGGTGACCTGCTCGGCGGAGAGCTTTTTCAGCGCCGCCTTCTGCTCGCGGTTGGCCGGTGCATCAATGCGTTCGTACACCGGATCGCCGAACTCCTCGGTCAGCTCTGTGTAGCGCTGCGACGGCGTCTTGCCGGTGCGGGCGGTGATCTCCGCGGCCAACAGGGCCAAGATGATGCCGTCCTTGTCGGTCGTCCAAGTGGAACCGTCCATTCGAAGGAACGATGCACCCGCGGACTCCTCGCCGCCGAAACCAATGGAACCGTCAATCAGGCCCGGCACGAACCACTTGAAGCCCACGGGGACCTCATCCAGACGGCGCCCAAGAGACGATGCCACGCGGTCGATGATCGATGAAGACACCAAAGTCTTGCCGATCCCCGCATCTGAGGACCAGCCCGAACGGTTGCGGTACAGGTAGTCAATGGCCACAGCCAGGTAATGGTTCGGATTCATGAGCCCGGCATCCGGGGTCACGATGCCGTGCCGGTCCGTGTCCGCGTCATTACCGGTCGCGATGTCGTACTTGTCGCGGTTACCGATCAGAGAAGCCATGGCATTGGGGGAGGAGCAGTCCATGCGGATCTTCTCGTCCCAGTCCAGCGTCATGAACGCCCACTGCGGGTCCACCTCGGGGTTGACCACGGTCAGATTGAGCCCAAATCGCTTGCTGATCTCTTCCCAGTACGCCACGGATGCGGAACCCATGGGGTCTGCACCGATGTGCAGACCGGATTTCGCAATGACATCCAGATCGATGATCGAAGGCAGATCCGAGACATACGAGTCCAGGAAGTCGAAGGTACCGGTGGTCGCTGCGGCCCGAGCGGCGTCGTTCGAGACGCGCTTCACGCCGTCGAGCCCGGCCTCCATGAGCTCGTTGGCGCGCGCGGCAATCCACTCGGTCGCGTCGGAATCTGCGGGGCCGCCGTGGGGAGGGTTGTACTTGAAGCCGCCGTCGGCCGGCGGGTTGTGGGACGGGGTGATGACAATGCCGTCCGCCTGCTCGTCCGCCCCGGACGCGTTGTACTTGATGATCGCGTGGGACAGCGCCGGGGTGGGCGTGAAACCCTCACGCGAATCCAGCAGCACGTTCACGCCGTTGGCCGCGAGCACCTCGAGTGCGGTGTCCTGCGCCGGCCCGGACCGCGCGTGCGTGTCCTTGCCCATGAACCGCGGGCCGGCAATGCCTTGTCCCGCGCGGTACTCCACAATCGCCTGCGTGATGGCCGCGATATGGGTGTCGTTGAACGAGGTCTTGAGCGATGATCCACGGTGCCCGGACGTACCGAACGCCACTCGCTGATCGGGATCACCGGCGTCAGGCACGCGGTCGAAATACGCCGCGATCAGCTCGTCGATGTTCACAAGGTCACTGGGTTGGGCTTCGGTGCCCGCACGGTTCGCCATACCCCAAACCTACTCGGGAAACCCGCGCTCGTCAGTGACGCGACGCAATGTTCAGTTCGATTGCACTCACGCGGCCCGCGGGTCCGTGGGCGGGTTCAGCTGCGCGGCCAGGGAGAGCAGCCACGCCTCCGACGACGCCGCTCCCACCAGTTGCACACCCATCGGCACCTTGCCGGGGTAGTCACCGGATTCCGGCTGTGTCCACACGGTGGGAACAGTGATGGCCGGTAGCCCCACCACGTTGATGAACGAGGTGTAGGGGGTGTACTGGCACTGCCGCTCGTAGTCGCGTTCTGCGCTGCGAGGATCGGCCATGTCGTAGCCCTCGAAGTACCAATCAATGGGCCGCGGCGGCATGGCCAGGGCGGGCGTGAGAATCATGTCGTACTGGGCATATTGAGCGATAGTGTCGGCCTCGAACACGCGAATCGCGCTCACGGCGTCCGCCAACTCCACGGCAGAGCGGTTCAACGCGGCTTCTCGAAAGTGCCGCGCCAGGCCGGTCAGGTGCAACTCTTGCCCGTCGGCCAAGGGGATCTGACCCACGGCGGTCGTCCACAATTTGAAGAAGTTCTCCGCATAACCGGGCAGGTAGTTGATCTGCGCTTCCTCGACCTCGTGCCCCAGCGCCTGCAACTGGCGGACGCCCTCGGACAGAGCGAGCTCTGCTTCGGGGGAGACCGAGATGTCGTAGGTGCCCTCGAACGGGGATGCCGTACTCACGCCGATCCGTAACGGACGATCTCCCCATGGAGCATCCCCGGCCAGCGCGCGGCTCACCACGGATGTGAACGACCGTTCCGGCACTGCTTTCACGGGCCGATTGATGGCGGTGTGTCCCGGGGTGGAGGACAGCACATCCATGAGTAGGGCGGCGTCCAAGGCGGTGCGCGTGATGGGGCCGTTGACGCTCAACTGCCCCACGTTGTTCAGCGCATCGCTGCTCGGGACTCGTCCACGGTTCGGTTTGAGCCCGATCAATCCGCACGCCGCGGCAGGAATTCGCACCGAACCGCCGCCGTCCGAACCGATCGCCCCCGCCAGCATCCCGGAGGCCACAGCCGCCGCCTGGCCACCAGAGGAGCCTCCGGGGCTGTGTTCCGGCGAGTGGGGATTGCGCGCCGGCGGAAATATTCTGTTCTCGGAATAACAATTGAGCAGGAACTCCGGGACTTGTGTCTTGCCCACCATCACGGCGCCGGCTGCCTCAAGGGTTTGCGCGAGAGGGTCAGAGTCGGCAGCGATCGGGAACTCGCCGTCCTCGTCCTGGTTGATCAGGGTTCCGAAGGTCGTGGGCATCCCCGCGACCTCGTGGCCGTCCTTCAGTGCCGTGGGTACACCCAGCAGCGCTGGCAATTCTGCTTGAGCGGACGGGTCCGACGCCGCCTCGGCCAGTTGTTCGTCCGCCTCCCGGGCCCACTTCATGGCAACTTCACGATCCACGTGAATGAACGCGCCCAGGGTGTCATTGAGCTCTTCGATGCGGTCG
>JAKDKI010000262.1 GCA_030453435.1 Kocuria sp. | reverse complement strand
TCCATGCCGGCCATCAACGAGAACGTGCCGCTGGATCGGGCCACCAAGGGTGTGGAGAGCGACGAGATCATCACCAAGGGCCTGATCCAGAACATCGGTACGTCCGAGGTCAAAGACCACACTCAGGCACTGGAAATCCTGGCCTCACGACTGGAAGAGGAACTGGGCGGGCGCACCATTGACGCCGCCGGACACCGCGTGGTCCACGGTGGCGAGCGGTTCTCCGCCCCCGTGCTGGTCAACAACGAGATCATTCGAGCCATCGAGCGGCTCGCTCCCCTGGCTCCGCTGCACAACCCCGCTCACGCATTGGGATTGCGCGCCATTCAGAAGACCTGGCCGCACATGCCGCAGGTGTGCGTGTTCGACACCGCCTTCCACCGCACGATGCCCGAAAAGGCCTGGCGCTACGCGATTCCCGAGGAAATGTATGTCATGCACGGTATGCGTCGCTATGGCTTCCACGGCACGTCGCACGACTACGTGACCGGCAAGGCGTGCGAGTTCCTGGGGGTCCCCCGTGACGAGTTCAACGGGATCGTGGCGCACCTGGGCAACGGCGCGTCCGTAACCGCGATCCGCGACGGCAAGTCCTTCGACACCTCCATGGGCTACACCCCTCTGGCGGGTCTGATCATGGGCACGCGCTCCGGCGACCTGGACCCCTCCGTGGTCACGGCCATGCTGGACCGCAATCCCTCCATGACCGCCAAAGAGCTGGATACGACGCTCAACAAGGAGTCAGGCCTGCAGGGCATCTGTGGCGATTCCGACATGCGGGCTGTGGAGCAGCGCGCACAGAAGGGCGACGATAAGGCCCAGTTGGCGCTGGACATGGCGGCGTACCGGTTGGCCAAGTACATCGGCGGCTACCACGTGGCCGTGGGTGGTGCTCAGGCGCTGATCTTCACCGCTGGTATCGGTGAGAACTCCCCTGAGTTCCGTGAGCAGGTGTGCAACGAGTTGGGCGCGCTGGGCATCAAGCTGGATCCCGAACTGAATGCCTCCCCCGAGGGCGAGGTCGCTCGCATCAGCACGCCGGAGTCAGCAATTGAGGTGCTGGTCATCGGCACGGACGAGGAGCGGGCCATCGCGGACGCCACGGCCTCGCTGGTGCGGGAGCGAGTGAAGAAGTAGCTCGGCGGGCCGCGCCGGACACTTGAGTCCTTCTCACGCCATCTTGAAGATTTGAGGCACTCTCAGGCCACCTTCATGGCATGTAGACGGCTTGAGAGTGACTCAGATCTGCTCACATTTACAGCTCAGCCTCACTGGGCCTCAGCTGGAGATTTGAGGCACCTTAAAGCCCCTCCGAAATTTGAGGCATTCCCAAGCCAGAGTTGAAGGATAAAACTGGCGCGGAAGTGTCTCAGCTTTCGGGCAGCCCTCATAAGATCGACCTCAGCTTGTGGTCCTGGCCATGAAAAGGTCAACCAGATCTCCCCTTGTTCCCCTCCGCAACCGTATACGGGCCGACTCTTCCAGCACGTAATCAGCATCCGCGCTCCACATGGCGAATATTCAGGTGCAGTAAGTCAGCCTGCGTCATAACCTCCAGTCATGCCGCAGCCGATCCGAATGCCTGAGCTAGGACCGCGTCCTGTGGTTCGGACGAGCACCCAATGGGGCCGACGAGCGCGATCTTTGAACCGTGATCCAGCGATGAAGCGGGTCACTCATAGGCATTGGGCGCTGTGCTCTGAATCAATGCCGGAACCCATGGACCCGTTGCAACGAGCGGCGCTCCTTCAGGTCGTTCTAGACTCCCCGGAATCTGAAGTCCGGGTGACAGGTTTGAGTGCTCTCGCGTTGTACGGCCTACCCATTGGAGAGCCCGACGAGAGAATTGATGAGCTCCTCGGCCATGCTCCGCCGCCTAAGGGCCCTGAATATTCAAAGATGCTTTTCACCCCGCACTTCTCCTGGGTCGGTAAGCGCCTGAGAACTCCGGTGCCCGATGTTGTCGTGACCAAAGCATTTGGGTTGGACCGCTATCCCGGGCCCTGGGGCGCCTGGCTGGCTGATCCGATTGAGGCCCTAGTAGTCGCTGCCTCGTTTCTTCCCCAGTGGAGAATCACAGCCTGCCTGGACGCACTCATGTCGAGAAACCTCGTGGCGGTCGATGGTGGAAGTTTCCCGCCGTACAGTCGCAAGCTAATCGAGAAGCGGCTTCGCCGGTTTCCCCCGACGTCCGCGGCCACCCGGAGGACACTTGCCGCGCTGTCTGATGCCGTAGAGAACACATGGTCACCAAGAGAAACTCTTACCCGGCTCATAGTCCTCGCCCATGGGTTCCCGCCACCAGTCATGAACTTTCACGTGGTGGTGGATCACGCGGACCGGAACCTGGATCTCGCGTGGCCCGAATCCAGAGTGGCTGTCGAGTACAACGGCGCCGACCACGTGGACCGTCGCAAGTACGGAAACGAGTTGTTCCGAAAGCAGCGACTTGAGGACAATGGGTGGAAGGTTCGCTTCGTGGTGTTGGAAGACCTGCTTAACCCGCACCGCCGCCAGCTCTGGCTGACGTGGCTTGCCACTGAACTTGCCAACACCAGTCAGAAGAGTGGATGGACGCCAAGGCTCAAGTCGGCATGATGGCACCGAAAACTGTCAGTCGCTCGAGCTCAGGCATCAAAACTAGTCATTCTTTGACCATGGCAAGATCTCGGTCATCCCCAGGCCACTCTTGCTCCGCGTATACGGCCTGAAAGTGACTTAGCCCGTCTCTGCATTTCATCCCTCTCGAGCTGCGGCTCCCCTGGAGATCTGGGGCATCTTTACGCCACCCGCAAATCTGAGCCACTCTCAAGCCACCCGCGGTACTCAAACACGGCTTCTAAATGACCCGAATCTTCCCGGTGGTTCTAAAGTGACCCAGATCTGCGCGACCGCCAGTCAGTCCAGTTGATCGTTTCCAGCCGAGGTTTGGTGAAGAAGACTGGAATGACTACTTGCTCCGCGTCACCGGATCCTGATCGGACCAGGGGAACACAATCCACTCGTCGGTGGCCTTCCATGCATAGTCCGGGCGCACTACCGACTGGGGCTTCTCGTAGACCACAGCGGAACGGCACTGCGCGCCGTAGCCACTGAGCAGCTCCAGAACCAGGGCCAGGGTACGTCCGGAATCGACCACGTCGTCCACGACCAGCACCTTCTTGCCGCTGATCGACTCGGTGTCCAGCATGGGCGCGAGCAACACGGGATCGGGCAGGGTCTCGTGAACGTCCGTGTAGAACTCCACGTTCACCGCGTCCGAGAGCTTGACGCCCATCGCGTAGGACAGGGCACCGGCGGGCAACAACCCACCTCGGGCCACGGCAATGATGATGTCCGGAGTGAAATCCGAGTCGACGATCATCTGGGCGAGGTCACGGCTAGCGGTGCCGAAACCTTCCCACGTGAGTACTTCTTTGGTCTCTAGGTCCGCGGAGTCAGCGTGATAAGCCATGTCCGCAGGTTAGTCGCTCCGGCTCAAAGCTGCCCAATAGCCCTACCGAAGCCACCATCGGGCAGGCTCCCCGCCTCCACGACGGCGCCCGATCCGTGCCGTGATCCCGCCACAGTCCGCGATCTGACCACGCCACGGACGACGACGCCCACGCGCCCGTATCGGCCACCGGGCACGTGGGCATCTGGGCACCTAGATCATCGATTGATCGATGCGGAAGCCGTCCGCGCCTTCTGCATCGTCCGCAGCTTGCACGCCACCGCGATGAGCAACACCAAGCTGCCTGTCAGCAGCAGCTGGGTCCGCACCACGGGATCGGAGAAGCCGAGCACGAAGATCATCGCAATCAGACCTAGCGCCAAGTAGGAGAGGTACGGGTA
>JAKDKI010000038.1 GCA_030453435.1 Kocuria sp. | reverse complement strand
TCTTGGGCTCGGTCTCCAGGCGCAGACGCTCCTGCGGGTACAGCGGCACCAGCTTGGAGAAGTCGGTGCGGTCCTTGTTCTCCTCGGGCTTGCGGCCGTTGACGGAGGTCAACTGCACGAGCGCGGAGAATTTCTGACGCGAGCTGTTGTGCTGTTCGCCTTCGCGCGGTGCACGGATGGCGCCCACAATGGCGTCGCCCTTGCGCAGGTTGTTCTTCTTGACCTGGGACAGGCTCACGTACACGTCGGACGGGCCCGGGAGGTAACCCGAGGTGCGCACGAACGCGTAGTTGTCGAGCACGTCCAGGATGCCCGCCACGGGCAACAGGACGTCGTCCTCGGTGATCTCCACGTCATCCACGTCAGGGCCGTTGTTGCGGTTACGACGGTTACGACGTTCGTTGCGATCGTTACGGTCATTGCGATCGTTGCGATTGCGGTTACGACGGCTGCGACGCGAGTTGCCATCACGATCGTTGCCGTCGTTGTGACGGTCGTTGCGATCATTGCGGCCGCGGTTACCGCGCTCGTTACGGTCGTTGCGGTTCTGACCGTCCTGCGAGGAATCCTTGCGGTTGGAGTCCTGCTTGTCGTCGTGCGAACCCTTGTCATCGCGGGACGAGTTGTCCTGGTCGTTGGACCCGGACTTGTCATCGCGAGAATTGTTGCCGTCCTTGCGGTCGCCACGATCATTGCGATCATTGCGGTTGCCGCGCGAGCGCTGGTTACGGTTGCCACGATTCGAGGAATCCTTGGAGTCCTCGTTCTGCTGGTTCTGAGAGTTATCGGACTGCTCGCCCTGGTTCTCCTGACCGGAGTCCTTGGACTGCTGATCCTGGTTGTCCTGCTGGTCCGAATCCTTCTGGTTCTGATTACGGGAACGATCCCCGCGGCCGGAAGCGGATGCACGGCGGGAACGGCGCGAACCGGACTGACGCTCGTTCTGTCCCGAGCGGTTCTCGCCCTGGGAGTCGCTCTTCTGGTCATCGCCCTGGTTCGCGGAACCCGAAGCGGCGTCGGCGGACTTCTCGTCCTGAGCCGGCGCGGCGCTTTCCTTGGGCGCGTCCTTGGAGTCCGCGGAATCCGACGACGACGCACGGCGGGTCGATGCCTTGCGCGCGGTTTCCGAGATCTTTTCCTCCACGGCCTTGTCGCGTTCGGCTACGGCTCCGCCACGCTGGTGGGCCTCGATGGCCTCCACGAGCAGTGACTTGCGCATGCGACGAGCGCCGGTGATACCCAGCTGGGAGGCGAGGGCCTGCAACTGAGCAAGTTTCAGCCCGGACAAACCAGTGTTCTGGGGCTTAGAGTTTTCCGTTCCCTGTTCGGGGGCGGTGGTTTCTGTCACGAAGGTTCCTTCTGACTCGATGGGGGCCGTGGCAATGACATCGCACACTGACCCGACGATATTGTTGTGGGCCGCCAACTGCGGGCCACGTTGAATGCGTGCAGAGTGCACGCGAGAAATCAGCAATGAGGTCCTCTGATTCCTTTACTGCACCAGTGCCGGTCACATGAGAGAAGTGACCTGGTCAGCAGGAAAAGGAATCGCATTGAGGCGACGCATTCGAACAACAGTGACGCCCGGTCACGATTGCTGACTCGAATGCGGGACTCCGCTTGAACCGCGTGGGCGAACCCAGGGCCTATTGCGTGGATACGCCCACTTTAGCACCCTCAGCGGGAACGCGTAGTGCCATAACACGCCACGACACGTCCGCACTGTTGTGGGTATGGGCCTCAGATTCCGGATCCGAGGTGATTTCTTCGATCGCCGAAATCACCCGTTCCGCTTCCTGTGTGCCGTTGGCAAGGGTGAGGACAGTGGGTCCGGCACCGGAGATCAATGCCGCGAACCCGCGCTCACGCAGCTGCGTCATCAATTCGAAGCTCGGGCCCATGGCCTGGGCACGGTACGGCTGATGGAGCAGGTCGAACGTGGCGGGCAACAGGTATTCCGGACGATGACTCAGCGCCTCGACCAAGAGTGCGGCGCGCCCGGCGGTGACCGCCGCGGTGCGGTGGGCCACCGAATCCGGCAGCAATCCTCGTGCCACAGAAGTGGCCACCTCGAAGTCCGGAATTGCCATGACGGGAATGACGTCCTCGTGGACGCGCACGGGCACGCTCACGAATTGACCGTCCTGTTCGAAGGAGACCGTGAGCCCCCCGTACAGGGTGGGCGCCACGTTGTCAGGGTGGCCTTCCAGCTGGGAGCACACCTGCAGCACGGCGTGGTCGTCCAGTCGTGTGCCCTCGGAGAGCAATGCATTGGCAGCGAGTACACCCGCCACCACGGCTGAAGCGGACGAGCCCATGCCGCGCCCGTGGGGAATCTGGTTGTGTGCCTTCAACCGGAGGCCGGGCAACGAACCTGCACCGGCGGCGTCGAAAACCGCCTGCATGGAGCGAACCACCAAATGATTCCCGGTCCGCGGCACGTTCTCCGAACCTTCGCCCGAAAGCTCGAATTCGAGACCGGAGTCGATACGGGTCACGGCGAGTTCGTCGTAGTACCCGAGGGCAAGTCCCAGGGTGTCGAAGCCCGGTCCCACGTTGCCGGTGGATCCTGGAACCCGCACCGAGACGGTAGTTCCGGGTCCGGCCACTGCCTGTTCGTTCACGACGTCGGTCACTCCAGCCCCAGGGCCGCCGCCACGGGGACGACGTCGAACGGAACGCGCTTGGGCTCCACGGCGCTGGGATCCTCGGCCTCCGCGCCCTTGATGGCCCACTGCGGGTCCTTCAGGCCGTGACCGGTCACGGTGATCACGATGGTCTTGCCGCTGGGCACCTCGCCCGCGCGCTGCTTCTTGAGCAGGCCGGCCACGCCTGAGGCGGAACCGGGCTCCACGAACACGCCCTCGCGCGAGGACAACCAGCGGTGGGCTTCGATGATCTGCTCATCGGTGACGGAATCGATCAATCCGCCGGACTCGTCCCGAGCCGCAATTGCGGTGTCCCAGGAGGCAGGGTTGCCGATCCGGATGGCGGTGGCAATCGTCTCGGGCTCGGTCACGGGGTGACCCAGCACGAGCGGGGCAGCGCCGGCAGCCTGGAAACCCCACATGGTGGGCGTGTGAGTGGACACGGGGTCCAGGATTTCGCCGGAGGTTGCCGGGGTCTCCGCCGCGTATTCCTTGTAGCCCTTCCAGTACGCGGTGATGTTGCCCGCGTTTCCGACCGGGAGCACGTGGATGTCAGGGGCGTCGCCCAGGGTGTCCACAACCTCGAACGCCGCCGTCTTCTGACCTTCGATGCGGTACGGGTTGACCGAGTTCACCAGGAACACCGGGTAGGACTCCGAGAGTTTGCGCGCGACTTCCAGGCAATTGTCGAAGTTGCCTTCGATCTGGATGATGTCCGCACCGTGTGCAACGGCCTGGGACATCTTGCCCATGGAAATCTTGCCCTCGGGCACGAGCACGGCACAGCGCATCCCGGCCTGCTTGGCATAGGCCGCGGCAGCCGCGGAGGTGTTGCCGGTCGAGGCGCACACCACGGCCTCCGCACCCTCTTCCTTGGCCTTGGTGATGGCCATGGTCATGCCGCGGTCCTTGAAGGAGCCGGTGGGATTCATACCCTCGAACTTGAGCCACACGGAGCTGCCGGTCAGCTCGGACAGGGCACGAGCCTGGATCAGCGGCGTGCCACCCTCACCCATGGTGATGACCTCGGTGGCCTCGGTGACCGGCAAGCGGTCCTTGTACTCGTTGATGACGCCCTGCCAGACGTGTGCCATGCCGGTTTCTCCTCGACGCTGTGTGACGGTGGGTGGCTGAGCACCCGTTTCAAATTGTTGGACGCCCCGCGGGGCGGTGGAATTAGTCGCCGGTCTCCACGGGAATCACCGAGAGCACCTCGGCCACCACGGGCAACTCTCGCAGTGCGCCCACGGTGTCCATCAGATCACGGTGGCGGCCCGTGTGAGTCACCAGACGCAGCACGGAGATGGCCTGGTCCTTGGTGTCCTCGGTCTGGTGCATGGTGGAGATCGAAACCCCGTGGTCCGCGAAGACTTGGGCGATCTGAGCCAGCACACCCAATCGGTCCTTCACGGTCACGGTGATGGCCATGCGCGTGGTCACGTTGTCCATGGACACGGCGGGCAGCTTGGCGTGATCGCTCAGCGGGATGCCCTCGGCACCGCGCGCAATCGCGCGAGCGGCGGACACCAGGTCGCCCAGAACGGCCGACGCCGTGGGCTCACCTCCAGCGCCCTGGCCGTAGAACATGAGCGAGCCGGCGTTCTCTGCCTCGACGAAGACCGCGTTGTACGCACCGTGCACTCCCCCGAGTACGTGATTGCGGGGAATCATCACTGGGTTGACGCGCAGGTTCACGCCCTCCTCGGTGCGCTCACCCACGGACAGCAGCTTGATGACGTAACCGGCTTCGGCCGCGGTGGCGACATCTTCCGCGGTAACCGCGGTGATGCCCTCACAGTGGACGTCGTCCAGGGTGAACGTCGAGTGGAAAGCGAGCGAGGCAAGCACGGCGGCCTTGGCGGCGGCGTCGTGACCCTCGACATCGGCGGTGGGATCGGCCTCGGCGTAACCCAACTCCTGGGCCTCGGCCAGGGCGTCGTCGAACGCCGCGCCCGTGGTGTCCATCTGGTCCAGGATGAAGTTGGTGGTGCCGTTCATGATGCCCAGGAAGCGGGTGACCTTGTCGCCGGCCAGCGAGTCCCGCATGGGGCGAACGATCGGGATGGCGCCGGCCACGGCGGCCTCGTAGGACAGCTGGGAACCGGACGCAGCGGCGGCGTCCTGGAGCTCACGGCCGTGGGCGGCAAGCAACGCCTTGTTACCGGTCACCACGCTGGTACCGGCGTTGAGCGCACGCAGAATACGTGTCCGGGCGGGCTCGATGCCGCCGGTCAGCTCCACCACGATGTCCGCGGCGTCGATTACGGAATCCGCGTCCGTGGTCAACAAATCGCGCGGAATCTCATAATCTCGCGGCGCGTCCACGTTACGCACGGCCACGCCCACGAGATCGAGCGTGACGCCCGAGCGCAGGGCCAGCTCGTCCTTGGAATCGAGCAGCACGCGGGCTACCTGGGAACCCACGGTGCCGGCGCCCAGGAGGGCAACCTTCAAGTGGGGTGTCTCTTGGTGCGAAGTCGCTGAAGTAGTCATTGCTCCTGATATTCCTTGGGGGCTTATTCGGCGCTCGCGCCGGTGTCCCGGGCCAGCAGATCGTCGACGGTTTCGGCGCGGATCAGAACCTGGACCTGTCCTTGAGCATCCACGCTGATCATTCCGGGTCGGGTGAGCCAGTTGTAGTTGCTGGACAGCGCCCAGCAGTACGCACCGGTCACGGGTACCACCAGCAGGTCACCGGCCGTGACATCCGCCGGCAGGTAGACGTCCCGCACCACGATGTCACCGGATTCGCAGTGTTTCCCGACCACGCGGCTGAGCACGGGATCCGCATCCGAGACGCGGTTGGCGAGCACAGCGGTGTAATCGGCGTCGTAGAGGACCGGGCGGGCGTTGTCGCTCATGCCACCGTCCACGGAGACGTAGCGGCGCTCCACACCGGGGCTGACGGTCACGGTCTTCACCGTGCCCACTGTGTACACGGTGCAACCGGAAGGACCCGCAATGAAGCGGCCGGGCTCGAACGAAAGGTGCGGAAGCGGCAACTCGGAATTCTTGAGCAGACCGGCGAGGTGCTCAGCGAGATCCGTGGCGATCGACTCAGCCGTACGGGGTTCGTCCGCACTCGTGTAGGCCACACCGTGACCGCCACCCAGATCCAGTTCGGGCAGCACCGTTGACCAGCGCTCGGCCACGGTTTCGCGCAGGGCCAGCACGCGCTCGGCGGCCTGGCCAAAACCTTCCGCCGCGAAGATTTGGGATCCGATGTGGCAGTGCAGTCCGCGTAGGTCCAGGTGTTCCCGCAGCGCCACGCACTGGGCGAGAGCCTGCAGTGCGGGCGAGTCCTCCCCCTCGACGGAAGGATTGAGCGACAGCCCGAACTTCTGGTCCTCGTGGGCCGTGGCGATGAACTCATGGGTCGAGGCGTGCACACCCGGGGTCACGCGCAACATGATGGGAGCGCGCACCGCAAGCTTCTGCGCGAGGTCCGCAACCAGCTGGATCTCCGGAAGGGAGTCCACCACGATGCGCCCCACACCTGTGTCCAGCGCGCGAGTGATCTCCGCGGCAGACTTGTTGTTACCGTGCAACGCGATCTTGGAAGGATCCACTCCGGCGCGCAGCGCGACTTCGAGTTCACCGCCGGACGCGGTGTCCACGTTGAGACCCTCGTCCTGGGCCCACCGTGCCACGTGCGTGTTCAAGAGTGCCTTGGACGCGTAGTAGACCTCCACGTCAACGCCCAGGGGAGAGAACGCGGCTTCGAAAGCCTCGCGGAACCCGCGGGCGCGGGAGCGGAAAGTGTCTTCCGAGATCACGTAGCTCGGTGAGCCGTAACGCTCCGCCAGTTCGGTCACGGACACGCCGTCCACGGTGACGCAGCCGCGATCATCACGGTCGTACTGCCCGGTGAAGACCTTGGGGTCCAGTGCGGCGTTGTCTTCGGGGACGGTCAGCCATCCCGGCGCCAGCGGGTGGGCGTTGTCTGTTGAACTCACGACATCACATCCGTTCCGGCGCACCGACGCCCAGCAGGGTCAGGCCGTTGGCCAGGACCTGCTGCACGGCGTCGTTGAGCCACAAGCGAGAGTTGTGTACCGGTTCGACCGGGCCGCCGCCCTGGGGTGCCACGCGGCACACGTCGTACCAGCGGTGATAGGTGCCCGCCAGAAGTTCCAGGTGGCGGGCCACGCGGTGCGGTTCGCGCAGTTCGGCGGCCTGGGCGACCACGGAGGGGTACTGCCCCAATGCGGCGAGCAGGTCTGCTTCGCGAGCGTGATCGAGCAGAGCGGCGTCGAAAAGATCCGATCCGTCCTCTGCCACGCGACGCACCCCGGCGGCCTCAGCGTTGCGCTGCACGGCGCAGGTGCGGGCGTGGGCGTACTGGACGTAGAACACGGGGTTCTCGTTGGAGCGCTTGGTCAGCACATCCAGGTCGATGTCGATATTGGAGTCCACCGAGTAACGGGTCAGGGAGTAGCGCGCGGCGTCCACCCCCACGACCTCCACGAGGTCCTCCATGGTCACCACGGTGCCGGCACGCTTGGACATGCGCACGGCCACGCCCTCGCGGACCAGATTGACCATTTGGCCGATCAGCACCTCCACGCGCTCCGGGGAATCCCCCAGCGCTGCGGCGACAGCCTTCAGCCGAGCCACGTAGCCGTGGTGATCCGCGCCCAGCATGTAGATGCACAGATCCGCCCCGCGGCCGCGCTTGTCCTTGAAGTAGGCGATGTCACCGGCAATGTAGGCGGCGTTACCGTCCGACTTGATGACCACGCGGTCCTTGTCGTCGCCGTAGTCCGTGGACCGCAGCCACCAGGCGCCGTCCTTGAAGTACATGGCGTCCGAGTCCTTGAGCTGTTCGACCAGCTGCTCGACCTGTCCACCTTCGAACAGGGAGTTCTCATGGAAGAAGACATCGAAGTCCACCCCGAACTCGTGCAGTGAGGACTTGATCTCCTGGAACATCAGCTCCACACCGTTGGCGCGGAAGACTTCCTGCGGATCCTCGGACTCCAAGGCGTCAGGGTGCTGCTCAAGCACACGCTGGGCGATGTCCGAGATGTACTGTCCGCCGTAACCGTCCTCGGGTGCGTCCTCGTTACGGGCACGAGCCAGCAGTGAACGCGCGAACCGGTCGATCTGCGCACCGTGGTCGTTGAAGTAGTACTCGCGAGTGACCTGGGCACCCTGCGACTGCAGGACGCGGGCCAGCGAATCGCCCACGGCAGCCCAGCGGGTACCGCCCAGGTGAATGGGACCCGTGGGATTGGCGGAGACGAATTCCAGGTTGATGGCAGTGCCGCTCAGAACGTCAGAGGTGCCGTAGGAGACGCCCTGCTCGACGATCGACTGCGCGAGCTCACCGGCCGCGGCGGCCTCGAGCTTAATGTTCAGGAAGCCGGGACCGGCGATGTCCACGGCGGCCACGCCGGGCACATTGCTCAAGCGCTCGACCAGGATCTCGGCGATCTCACGGGGCTTGCGACCGAATCTCTTGGACGCCTGCATGGCCACGGTGGTGGCCCAGTCCCCGTGTTCACGATTCTTGGGGCGCTCGACCTTCGCTTCGGGAAGCTCTGCACCGTCCACCAGGGTCAGATCACCGGCGGCTACGGCCTCGTGCAGGCATGCGGATACGGCAGCGGAAAGTTCTTCAGGAGTCACCGGACCAGTGTAACGGGACGAACCGCGCCCACCGATTCGAGTCAATTCGCCTGCCGTGACGAACCTGCTAATATCGATCGAGTTGTTCACGGCCCGGTTCACGGACCCGCAGGACAGCCCCCGCCCGCGTAGCTCAGGGGATAGAGCGTCTGCCTCCGGAGCAGAAGGTCGTAGGTTCGATTCCTATCGCGGGCACTTTTTCGTTTAACGGCCCTTCTGGCGCCGACGACGCCGCCGCGTCACCCCGCCCCGCTCACCTCGCCTGCGCGCTGACGTACCGAGTAGAAAACCCCCGAACCGTTCGTTCGGGGGTTTTATCGTTCAGTCGCGATCGTTGTCGCTGTGGCGCTGCCGGGCTCGCAGCTGCGGGTTCAGCTCCAGGGGGTCGTAGTCGTGGAGCATCTCCCCCTCGCCGAATTGCTCGGCCACGTAGTCGTCCTCAGGATTGTGCGCCGGGGCGGAGGTGCGCCGCCGCGCCATGCCGATGATGCTCAGCACCCCGCCGATCAGCAGGGTGCCGAAACCCACGATGATCGTGGCCAGCGCGCTGCCCGTGAGTGGCACGGACGCGGTTTCCGAGGCTGCCCTCCCCAGGTGCACCAGCGCCGGCGGGAGGGTGAAGATACACACGAACAGGGCCAGCAGACCAGCCAGAGAGATCATTGATGTGGTGCGCTGGCGCCTGTTCGTGTTCACGGTGACTACTGTTTTCCTTGCTCTGTGACGCGGACTGTTTCTAGCAGCGTAGCGTCATCGAGTGTGGGTTCCCCGCTGACCGTTTGCAGTTTCTGGAACTCGGACAGCAGATCGGACACGGTGGATCTGGACTTCTGCTCCTCATTCAACTCGAACAAGATCTTGCCCTCGTGCATCATGATCAACCGGTTCCCCAGACGCAGGGCCTGTTCCATGTTGTGGGTGACCATGATGGTCGTCAGATGCTGTTCGGCCACCATGCGCTCGGTCAGCTCCGTCACGTGCTTGGCACGCTGTGGGTCCAACGCGGCGGTGTGCTCGTCCAGGAGCAGAATCTCCGGTGAGGAGAATGTGGCCATCAGCAGGGACAGCGCTTGGCGCTGGCCGCCGGACAACAGTCCGACCTTGGCGCCCAGCCGATTTTCCAGTCCCAGTTCCAACGTGGCCAGTTCATCCCGGAACTGTTGTTTCCGCGAGCGCGTGACGCCCATGGACAGCCCTCGGGACTTGCCGCGCCGTGAGGCAATGGCCATGTTCTGTTCGATCGTCAGGTTGGGTGAGGAACCCTTCATGGGGTCCTGGAACACTCGAGAGATCCAGCGGGCCTTCCGGTGCTCTCCCAGCTTGGTGACCTGCTCACCGGAGACCTCGATGCTCCCCGTGTCCGGGATGATCGTCCCGGACACGGTATTGAGCATCGTGGACTTTCCGGCGCCGTTGGAGCCGATCACGGTGACGAAGTCCCCCGGTTCCACGGTCAGGCTGACGCCGTCCAGGGCCACGCGTTCGTTGACGGTGCCGGCGAAGAACGTTTTTCGCACGTCGTTGATGGTCAACATGGGTTATCGCCCCTCTCCGGTTCGGCCGCCCACGGTGGCAGGTGTCCCTGCACCGGGTTCCACGTCGGTTTGAACCTTTCGCGCTTCGCGATCCTTGCGACGCGCGTTCCAGCGTTTGAAGAACGTCAACTGCGGCAACACGAGCGCAATGACCACCAGCACGGCGGAGATCAACTTCATGTCGGACGGGTTGAGTCCCAGTTGCAGGGCCGCGGTGATGACCAGTCGGTACAACACGGATCCGAAAATCACGGCAGCGGTCGCGATGACCACCGTGCGCGTTCCGAAGATGCCCTGACCCAGGATCACGGAGGCCAGACCCACCACGATCAGACCGATACCCATGCCGATGTCCGCGAAGCCCTGGTACTGGGCCACCAGGGCGCCGGACAGGCCCACCATGCCGTTGGACAGGCACAATCCCAGAATCTTCTGGTTGTCCGTGTTCACCCCGAAGGATCGAATCATGTCCGGGTTGTCACCGGTGGCTTGCATGGCCAGTCCGGCATCCGTGTAGAGGAACCAGTCGAGCACGACCTTGACCAGTAGAACCCCTGCCAGCAACAGGAGCACACCCACAACGGATCCCTGCAGGCCCGCATCACGCAGCGGCGTGAACACGGTGTCTTCACGCAGCAGGGCGAGGTTGGCCTTGCCGTCCATCACCCTGAGGTTGATGGAGTACAAGGCGGTCATGGTCAAAATGCCGGCCAGCAAGCCATTGATGTGGGCTTTGGTGTGCAGCAGACCCGTGATGAGACCCGCGAGCGCACCGGCGAAGAATCCCGCAATGGTGCCCAGCCAAGGGCTGCCACCACCCAGGATGATCATGGCCGCGGTGGCGGCCCCAGTGGTGAAGGACTGATCCACCGTGAGGTCCGGGAAGTCCAACACACGAAACGTGAGGTAGACGCCCAGGGCCATCACGGCGTAGATCAGGCCGAGTTCGATTCCAGCAATCATGAATGCTTACTCGATTACGGTGTCGGCGGAATCACGCAGTTCTTGCGGGATCTCGATGCCCATGGCTTCAGCGGCCTTGGCGTTGATGATCAGCTGGGTCTCGTTCTGGGACTCGACGGCCATCTCGGCGGGGTCCGCGTCCTCGTTGAGGATGCGCAGGGCCATTTCACCGGTCTGCTTGCCGAGCTCCTCGTAGCTGATGCCCTGGGTCGCCAAGCCACCACGGTCCACGGAGTCGCCCTCGCCCACGATCAGCGGGATCTTCTTGGATTCGGCGGCACCGACCACTGCTTCGAGACCGGCCACCACCTTGTTGTCGGTAGGCACGTAAATGGAATCCGTGTCGAAGGACTCGGCGGCCTGTGCGACCTCCGCGGTGGTGGTCACGGTCTTCTCTTCCACGCTGAGGCCCTCGGCCTCGGCGGCCTTCTTGGCCTCCTCCACCTGAACCTGCGAGTTGGTCTCACCGGAGCTGTAAATGATGCCCACGGACTTGGCGTCCGGGTCGAACTGCTTGATGAGCTTGATCTGCTCGTCAACCGGGTTCATGTCCGTGGTTCCGGTGATGTTGGCCCCGGGCGCGTCCATGGAGTCCACGAGTCCGGCGTCCACGGGATCGGTGACGGCGGTGAACAGCACGGGCTTGTCGGTGACGGCTTGCGCCAGGGACTGGGCCGTGGGGGTGGCGATACCGAGGATCAGATCGTTATCTGCCGAAGCGAAGTTTGAGGCGATGTTGGTTGCGGTGGCCTGGTCACCCGAGGCGTTCTGTACGTCCAGGGTCAGGTTGTCACCTTCGGTGTAGCCGCCCTCTTCCAGGGCGGAGACGAAGCCCTCGCGGGCGGCATCGAGCGAGGGGTGTTCCACGAACTGAGCGATCCCCACGGAGATTTCCTGGGGTCCCTCGGACTGGCCGTCGCCGCCGCCTGAACCGCAAGCGGTCAGGACCAGAGCGGAAGCGGCGGCCGCTGCCGTGAGCGAAAGAGTGCGCTTCATGATGGTGGGCGTCCTTTCAAGACAAATGATGGTGCCTGGATATTACCTGCCGTTCGGTCTAAAAATGAGACGTGGCACACATTTGATATGCGATCGTGTTCTGACCGGGCACCTTGCGGAGCGTCGTGTGCCGCCCGGGGCCCGTAGACTGGGGCGTTGACATGACTGAGTCCAGCACCACGCCCCGCATCGTGTACCCCCAGAA
>JAKDKI010000261.1 GCA_030453435.1 Kocuria sp. | reverse complement strand
CAGTGCCTTCGATCTCGATGACTCCGTCTTTCTTGGCCATATCCTCCGCTAACTTTTCGAGGGGTCCGGTTATCTATCCGGACGGTTTACAGAACTCCCTCCACAGGCTGACCGCGGTCACAACTCTCCCCTACAGCGCAAGCTTGGGGTGGATTTGTGGACGGGCAGGGCTCAGTGGAGCGAGCACAGACAACCAACGCAATACTTTACGCGGTTGGGACTTGATATGCAATCCGGTAACGGGTAGTGACTCACTCACCACCCTGGCACCGCATTGCTACTGGGACGACGCCGCTGCGGCGCCTAGACGTCCGCGGCCAACTGGCCGCACGCGCCGTCGATATCGGAACCGCGGGTATCACGCACCGTGGTCGGGATACCGTGTGCGCGCAACCGCTCCACGAAGTTCTGCTCCACGCCCGGGCGCGAAGCAGTCCACTTGGAACCCGGGGTGGGGTTCAAAGGAATGGGGTTCACATGCACCCAGCCGGCACCTCGCTTATTGAGCTTCTCCCCCAACAAGTCAGCACGCCAGCCCTGATCATTCATGTCACGGATCAACGCGTACTCGATCGACACGCGACGGCCGGTGGCGTCGTAGTACTCCCGGGCTGCGTCCAGGGCCTCGTCCACCTTCCACCGGTTGTTGACCGGGATCAGCTCATCGCGCAGTTCATCGTCCGGTGCGTGCAGGGACAGCGCCAGCGTGATGGGCAACTTCTCCTGGGTGAACTTCCGCATACCGGGTACCAATCCCACCGTGGACATGGTCAGTCCGCGTGCGGACAGACCCAAGCCTTCCGGAGAGGGATCAATCAGGCGGTGCACCGCGCCCATGGTGGCCTTGTAATTGGCCAGGGCCTCCCCCATACCCATGAACACGATGTTGGACACCCGCAGGGGCGCTTCCTCCGCGGGGCCCACCACTCCATCACGCAGGGCACGGATACCCTGGACAACCTGGTCGACGATCTCCGCCGCGGAGAGGTTACGAGTCAGACCGGCCTGTCCGGTGGCACAGAAGGGGCAGTTCATGCCGCAGCCGGCCTGAGACGAAATGCACATGGTCACACGCTTGGTGTATCTCATGAGTACGGACTCGACCATGGCGCCGTCGAACAAACGGTGGACGGATTTGACCGTCATACCCTGATCCGCCTTGAGGTTCTTGACCGTGGTCAACAGCGGTGGCATGGCCGCGCTCACCAACTCCTCGCGCTGCCCGGCCGGCAGGTCCGTCATCTTTTCCGGGTCTGTCTCGAAGCGCTCGAAGTAGTGCTTGGAAAGCTGTGCTGCGCGGAATGCCGGATAGCCCGCGTCCTGCAGCATCTTTTTGCGCCCGGCCAGATCCAGGTCCGCCAGGTGCTGCGGGGGCTTACCCCGCCGTGCGGGTTTGAACACCAGCTGTCCGGGTTTCGGTCGTTCGGTGATTTCTACGTCGGTGGCCATGTTCAGGTCCTTTCGCTCGTGCGTACCGCGCGTGCGGTTCAGGATGCGGCTATCGGGACGGGATGAACGCCCAGGGGTTCGAGTTCGGATGCGCCGCCGTCTTCGGCGGTGAGGACCCACAGGCCCTTGGAGTGCAGGCACACGCTGTGTTCCCACTGGCTCGCGTTGGAGCCGTCAACGGTCACCACTGTCCAGTCGTCTTCCAGCACTTTGGTTTCGATTCCACCGCGCACCAGCATGGGTTCGATCGCTAGCGCCATTCCCGGGACGAGCCGGGGACCGCGATTGCGCACGGCGTAGTTGGGAACGTCAGGAGCCATGTGCATCGCGGTGCCGATACCGTGTCCCACGTAGTCCTCGAGGATCCCCAGCCGCTGTCCGACCGCCCCATGGACGTAGTCCTCCACGGCCTGACCGATGTCGCCCACGTGGCTTCCGGTGGCCATCGCCGCAATACCGCGCCACATGGCCCCGCGAGTTACTTTGGACAGCTCGACGTCTGCGGGGTCGTGCTTCTCCCCCACCAACACGGTGCGGGCCGAGTCGCCGTGCCAACCGTCCACGATGGCACCACCGTCGATGGAGACGATGTCCCCTTCCGCCAACTCCTCTTCACCAGGGATGCCGTGAACGACCCGGTCGTTGACGGATACGCAGACGGTGGCCGGATAACCGTAGTAGCCCAGGAAGTTTGATTCCGCGTTATTGGCAGCCAGAACCTCGCGGAACGCGGCGTCCACATCAGCGGTGGTGGCCCCCGGAATGGATGCTGCCACCGCGGCGTCGAGCGCGCGCGAAGTCACCACCCCGGCTCGTGACATCATCGCGAGCTGGGCGTCGGACTTCAGTTCTACCTTGCGGCGGCCAAACACGGTGCGCGCTTCCCTTCGTAGTGGTGTGTTCTTTCAACGGCTAAGCCCTCGGAACGCGCTGCATCGCGCGATTCCGAGGGCTTGCACCCAATATTTTCTGTCAGTGAGCCCGCATTTCAGCTGGCCAGGGCCGCCATGATCCGCTCGGTGACCTGGTCAATGTCTCCCAGGCCGTCTACCTCGGTGACGATGCCACGCTTTTCGTAAACACCCACGACCGGAGCGGTCTGCTCGTCATAAACGTCGAGGCGATGACGGATGACATCCTCCGTGTCGTCCGTGCGGCCCTGATCCTGAGCGCGGCCGAGCAATCGCTTGACCAGCTCGTCGTTGTCAGCGGTCAGCAACAGCACGACATCCAAGTGCGTCCCGTTGGCCTCAAGGATGCTGTCCAGTTCCTCGACCTGAGCTACGTTGCGAGGGTAGCCGTCCAACAGGAATCCGCTGTTTGCGTCATCCTGCGCCAGACGGTCTCGGACCATGGAGTTGGTCACCGAATCCGGCACCAGATTGCCCGCGTCAGTGTAACGCTGGGCTTCCTTGCCGAGTTCGGTCTGCTCTTTGATGTTGGCTCGGAAAATGTCCCCGGTGGAGATCGCAGGAACGTTCAACCGTTCGCAAATGCGAGCCGCCTGAGTGCCCTTGCCAGCGCCTGGCGGTCCAATGATCAACATACGGGTCATGGCTTCTCCTTGCATGAACTTCTCTGGTCCCCCACCACTTTACTGGCTCCAGCTCGCGAGCGGGGCGGATCACACGGATCCGTGGGACTGGGTGGATAACTACTTACGCAGCAACCCCTCATAGTGACGCTGCTGCAGCTGCGCGTCGATCTGCTTCACGGTATCCAGACCCACGCCCACCATGATCAGCAGCGACGGGCCACCGAACGGGAAGTTCTGGTTGGCATCGAACAGCACCAGCGCGATCAGCGGAATCATGGACACGATACCCAGGTACAGAGCACCCGGAAGCGTGATGCGGGACAGCACGTAACGCAGGTAGTTCTCCGTGGGGCGGCCGGCGCGGATGCCCGGGATGAAGCCGCCGTAGCGCTTCATGTTGTTGGAGACCTCTTCCGGGTTGAACGTGATGGACACGTAGAAGTACGTGAACGCCACGATCATCAGGAAGTACGTGGCCATGTAGATCGGGTGGTCGCCGGAGGCGAAATAGGTGTTGATCCAGTTGACCCAACCCGGTACCGGGGAGCCGTCGTTGGGCATACCGAACTGCGCGATCATGGTCGGCAGCATGAGCATGGACGAGGCGAAGATAATGGGGATCACGCCGGCCATGTTGACCTTGAGCGGGATGTAGGTACTGGTGCCGCCGATCGTGCGACGGCCCACCATGCGCTTGGCGTACTGGACGGGAATGCGGCGCTGTGACTGTTCAACGAACACCACACAGGTGATGACGACAAGCCCAACCGCGCATACGGCCAAGAACAGGCCCCAACCGCGGGTGCGCAGGATGTCACCCAGTGCGGACGGGAAGGTTGCGGCGATCGAGGTGAAGATCAGCAAGGACATGC